>JAYYEE010000441.1:0-14427 GCA_036160175.1 Planctomycetota bacterium | reverse complement strand
CACCACGTCTTCGGCGAGCTCGACTTCTACCAGTGGGTCGCGTTCGCAGGCTTCCACGAGCGGCGGCACACCGCGCAGCTGCGGGAGCTCGCGGCGCTGCTGGGCGATCTCTCGTAGCCGCTACGCGTAGAGGCCGCGCGGGAACTACGCGTAAATGCCGCGCAGGAACTACGCGTAAATGCCGCGCAGCCGCGTCGTCTCGGCGACCCGGTTGACGCCGAGCATGTAGGCGGCGATGCGGTTGGACTCACCGAAGCGCTGCGCCATGTCGACGGTCGCGGCGAACGAGTCCACCATGATGCGCTCCATGCGCTCCTCGACCTCTTTCTGGGTCCAGAAGAACGACATGCGGTCCTGCACCCACTCAAAGTAGCTGACGGTCACGCCGCCTGCGTTCGCGAGGATGTCGGGGACGACGAATACGCCCTTGTCGTCGAGAATCTTGTCAGCCTTCGCCGACACCGGGCCGTTGGCGCCCTCGACGATGATCTTGGCGCGGATCTTGTCGGCGTTGCGGCTGTGGATGACGTTCTCGGTCGCCGCTGGCACGAGGATGTCGCACTCCAGCTCCATCAGCTCTTCGTTGCCGATGCGCTCGCCGCCGTCGAAGCCGTCGAGCGTGCGGCGGCGCTTGAGGTGCTCGCGGATGCCGGCGAGGTCGAGGCCGTCCTTGTTGTAGAGGCCGCCGCGCACGTCGCTGATCGCGATCACCTTGACGCCGATGCGCGCGAGCTGCAGGGCAGAGATCATCCCGACGTTGCCCGCGCCCTGGATCACGGCGGAGCACTCCTTGGGGTTCATCCCCAGGTGCTTCAGCGCCTCTCGCGCGCACAGCATGACGCCGCGACCGGTCGCCTCGACGCGGCCGAGCGAGCCGCCGAGGCTGATCGGCTTTCCAGTGACGGACGCGGGGAGGTAGCTGCGTTGGTGCATGGAATAGGTGTCCATGAACCAAGCCATGACTTGTCCGTCGGTGCCCATGTCCGGCGCAGGCACGTCGCGGTCGGGGCCGAGGATGTCCATGATGCCGGTCACGTAGCGGCGCGTGACGCGCTCCAGCTCGCCCTTCGACATCTTGAACGGGTCGCAGACGACGCCGCCCTTGCCGCCGCCGAACGGGACGTTCACGACGGCGCACTTCCACGTCATCCAGGCGGCCAGCGCGCGGACTTCATCGCGGTTGACGTTCATCGCGAATCGGATGCCGCCTTTGGCGGGCCCACGCGATGTCGAGTGTTGGACCCGGAACCCCTCGAAGACTTGCACCGAACCGTCGTCCATCACGACCGGCATGCTGATTGTGATCTCGCGTTCGCAAGTGCGCAGGATCGCGATCACGTTGGGGTCGAGCCCGAGGCGTGCCGACGCCAGGTCAAGCCTGGCTTGCATCGCCTGATACGGGTTGTCTTCGCTGGCGACTTGCTGCTGCTGGTTCATGCCGGGAGAGGGCGCTTGCGTGTCGATGCGGCGTGCAGGACCGTAGGTGAAGTGAACCACGACGGCAACCGACCTGCGACAGCAGATGGAGACGATCTCACGATAGTTGTTCGTGAGCACGCCGAGGCGATCGTGGCGCTCTGGAGCGGAAGCCTCGGTCGTACGGTCCGGTGCGTGCCGTCGCGGCGGACCCTGATAGCTGAGCACGGCGGTCGGACGCTTTATGCAAAGCGGTATCCGACGCGCGCCGGGGCCGACCGCGAGTGGCGATGGGTCTCAAGGCTGGCAGCGGCGGGGTTTCGGGTCGCGCAGCCGGTGGGGTTGATCCGCTCTCACCGTGGTAGCCTCGCGGTCTTTGGCGCGGTGCCAGGCAGGTCTCTGGACGCGTGGGCGGTGACGGCGCGCGGCGAGGGTTGGCTCAACTCCTGGCTCGCCTACGTCGTCGGCGAGGTCGCGCCGCTGGTCCGTCAGCTGCACGCGCAGCGGTGGATACACCGTGACCTAAACTGCGCCCATCTGTTCGCGGTCGACCCGCTCCGCGGCGGGGCGCCGGCGCTGATCGACGTGGAGCGGATGATGCGGCCGAGGTGGCGTTGGCAGCGCTGGGTCGTCAAAGACCTGGCCTCCTTGCTCGCGTCATGCCAAGGGTTCGTTTCGGCGCGGGCTGCGATGCGATTTCTCCGCGTCTACACCGCGGGCCAGACGCGGGGCGCGCGTCACAAGCTAGCAAAGGCCGTGCTGAAGAAGGCTGGGAAGATCTCGCGTCACCGGCCGCGATTCGGCTGACTCCTCCGCTCGTGCCTGCGAGAGTCGCCTCAGGCGGGTGACGTCTGCTTCCGCCGGCGCCGCGCGGTGATCGCGATCCCGACAATCCCCGTGCTCAGCAGCAGGAACGTGCTCGGCTCTGGCACCGGGCCTGCGGCGTCGGGCTCCGGCGTCGCGCCTGGCGAGGGCGCCATCCAAGGCTCGCGCCCTCGCTGTTGAGGATCGGCGAGATCTTCGGGCGGTTCCTGCTCGATCACCGGCATGCCCCGGAAGTCCGGGCGCGCTGGTGTCTCTTGGCACAAGCAGGGTGCCGCAGCGATCAGCAGGGAGGCGAGAGGGAGGGCGAGTCGCACTTTGCGACCTCACGAGGTTGCGAAACGAAGGTGCGGGTGCCGCGCGGAGCGCGCGTCGGTAGGCACCCAAAGCCTAGCCCGGCGCAGAGATCCGGCAAGCCGCCCGTCCGATTTTACCGGATCTGGCCTGCCCCCTTTTCGGTGGAGGCCATCGGCGGCTACCATGGTACGGCCTGGTCCCTGGACGGCCGTCGGCAGCGCTTGCTGCGGGAGGAAAGTCCGGGCTCCTCAGGGCAAGGTGGTGGGTAACGCCCACCGTTCGTGAGAACAGGGAAAGTGCCACAGAGAACAGACCGCCGGACGTCCTCGAGCTTCTCGGGGAGACGGTAAGGGTGAAACGGTGGGGTAAGAGCCCACCGCGCCTCGCACGAGCGGGGTGGCACGGTAAACCCCACCTGGAGGAAGACCGAGTAGGAGGATCGCGCGGCCCGCGCTTAGGTCCTCGGGTAGGTCGTTGGCGGCCACCTGCGAGGGTGGTCCTAGAGAAATGGCCGTCACCGCCTTCGGGCGGCACCAGAACCCGGCTTACGGGGACCAGGCTTCTTTCGTTTGCGCCGCCGTCAGCCGCGGCCGAGGTGGTGGCGGTAGCGCTCGAGGATGACCAGAGCCGCGACGCTGTCGGCGAACTCCTTGCGCTTCTTGGCCTTCATCCCGCCCATCTTCAAGCGCTCGTGGGCCTCATCGGTCGTGTGGCTCTCGTCGACGGTCGCCACCGGCAGCGTGGTCGCGGTTTGTAGTTTGGTCACGAACTCCTGCGTCCGCTTGGCGCGGTCCCCAGGCGTGCCGTCGAGCGTCAGCGGCATGCCGACGACTAACGCTTCGGTGTCTCGCTCGGCGCAGAGCGCGACGACGCGCCGGACGACCTCGTCTTGATCTCTGCTGTCGATGCGCGGCAGCGGCACGACGATCGCGCCGGTCCAGTCGGTGCTCGCGAGGCCGGTGCGCGCGTCGCCGAAGTCGACCGCGAGGATGCGCGACCGCGGCGTCAAGGTCACAGCAGGTCCTCGCGGCCGGTGGCGCGGAGTTGCTCGACGACCTTCTTGAGCTCTTCTGCGCGGTCTTTCGGGCAGACAAGCACGGCGTCGCCGACGGCGGCGACGACCAGCCCTTCGACGCCAAAGAGCGTCACGGTGCGGGGGCCTTCGGCGTACACGACGTTGCCCTCGCTCTCGACGAGTTGGGCCGCGGCCTCGCCGTGCAGGGAGCGGTGGTTGCCTTGATCGTCTGCATCGAGCACGCGCGTCAGCGCGGCGAAGCCGCCGACGTCGTCCCAGGACGCGGTGCACTCCACGACCGCGAGCGCGTCGGCCTTCTCCATGACTGCGAAGTCGATCGAAGTCTTCGGCGCCGCGCGGAACGCCGTCGCCAGCGCGTCGGCGTCGCCGCTCGCGCTGGCTCGCGCCATGCCTTCGGTCGCCGCCGCCAGCTCTGGGCAGTGGCGGCGCATCTGCTCCAGCATCGCGCGCGCTTGGAACACGATGATCCCAGTGTTCCACCAGTGGCGAGCCTCGCGTACGAACCGCTCTGCGGTGGCGAGGTCGGGCTTCTCACGGAACTGCGTGACCGCGAAGGCGCGCGGCGCTGCGGCGTCCCGCGCTTGGCCTAACTCGATGTAGCCGTAGCCGGTCGCAGGGTAGCTAGGCGGGACGCCGAAGGTGACGATAGTTTGACCGTCGGCAGCGATGCCGGCGGCGCGCTCGAGCATGCGCGCGACCTCGCTGACGGGCTCGATTGCGTGGTCCGCTGGGAGGACCACGATCGTCGCGTCCGGGTCACGGGCTGAGATCGCCGCGACGGCGAGGGCGACGCACGGCGCGGTGTCTCGTGCTTCTGGCTCGAGGATGACTTGTTCTTTGGGGAAGTCGGGCAGCAGCGCGAGCGTCGCCGCGCGCTGCGCTTCATGCGTGACGATCCACGTGTGGGCCGGCGAACAACAGCTGGAGACCCGCGCGACGGCCGCGCGAATCATCGGCTCGCCGTCGCATAACGGCAGCAGCTGCTTCGGCCGCGATTGGCGGCTGGCTGGCCAGAACCGCGTGCCCGAGCCGCCCGCCATGATCACCGCGTGAAGGGATCCCATCATCGGATCATCCCGGGCGCGGCGCCTGGGCTCAATAGCCGGGTGGCTTCGGCTTCACGCGGGCGGGCGGCATCGGCAGGACGTCACGGCGCTCTGGGGCGCTGGAGCCTAGGAGCTCGGTCGACGCGCGCAGGTCCCGGAGGTGGCCGTAGAGCCGGAAGCTCACCAGGTTCTTCGCGAGGTAGTTGATGAACCGCATCAGCACGGGGTCCGCCGAGACGCCGAGGAGGCTGTCGAGCTCCATCTTGACGTCAAGGTAGCCGTCCAGCTCGAGCGTGCCCGCGCCCTGCACCGCGAGGATATCGGAGCGGACGTCGAGCTGGTCGAAGATCAGGGCTTCGCCGTCGAGGCGGAACTTCGTGTCGAGCTCGTTGAACCGCGGTCGGTCCGCGGGCGGCAGCTGCGCGTAGATCGCCGCGAAGAGCGGGACCTTGCCGAGGTCGGCGCGGGTCACCTGTAGCGACCCTTCCGCCTCAGCGCCGCCGACGTTGTTGCCGTCTAGGCGCAGCAGCTTCAGGTCTCCGCTCGCGAAGCCGCGATAGGGAGGGTTCGACCATCCTGAGGTCGACAGCAGCGAGAATACGTCGACGCGCTCGAACTCTAGGTCCGCAGCCAGCCGCCCGGTCGGAGTCGCCGCCGCGGGCAGGGCGTATTCGAGGGCCGGTGCGTCCGGGCGCGCGTGTCGAAGCTCACCGTCGTGGACGCGGGCGTTCAGCGTGTGGACGCGGATCCGCTCCGCGTCGGCCGTGAACGTCGACTCGATCGAGTCGAAGGGGTGCCCGAGCAGCCTGAGCGCGCCGCCGCTGAGCGCGCCCGAGAGCGCGCCGCCGGCCGCATCGACGGTGCTCTCTGCGAGCGTTACTTGGCCTTGAAGTCCCTCGATTCGCAGCCCGTCGCCGCCGGCCCCGAGCAGGACGTCGAGCTCGTCGAGCGTGACCATGCCGCCGATCGTGGTCGCGAAAGGCAGCGCGTCGTCAGGGCCCGGGACGAGGAAGCGGAGCTTGAGGCCGTCGACGTCGACCTTGCCGCGCAGCTCGCGTTGGAGCACCGACTCTCGCAGCGGGCCGGTGAAGAGGTTCGCGAGGCCGTCATCAACCGGGAAGTCCTCTGCGAACACGTCCAAGCTGATCGCGGTCCTGCGGTCTTGCTCGCTGACCTGCTCGACGCGGCCGTTGGTGCAGCGCACCCGCGCGCCGCCGAGCACCGCGCGCACGTCGCGGAACGTGAGCCGCCCTTCGTGGATCCGCAGCTCGCCGGTCATCTGCTCCGCAGGCCGGGGAAGCATGCGCGCGTCGGAGCGCACATCCACGAGGTGCACGGCCAAGTCCAGATCGTTGCGGTCGTCGGCGCTCGCATCGAAGCGCTCGCGGGCGACTAGGTCGACCGTGCCCGAAGGTCGCAGCGAGTCCCAGGTTGGCTGGTCTAAGGCGTCGCGCTCGTCCAGGCTCGCGCCGAGCTGCTCGCTGAGCTCAAGCTCGCGGACGACGAAGGTCAGGTCGCGCGCCGCAGCGGCTCCGGACTCCAGGTGTCCGAGCAGCGCGAGCTTGGCGGGCCGAGACACCCCGTCGTGTAGCTCGCCGCGCAGGGAGTCCACGTCGATGCGCGCCTCCGGGCCCACGCCTTGCACCAGCACCTGTCCAGTTAGGCCGCGCGCGCGCCACGGCGAGACCGGCAGGCTCAAGTCAACGTCGTCTAACTGGAGCCTCACGTCGTGGCTGAGGGGCGTCTCCGCGCTCGGTCGCCAGACCTTCACGGCGCCGGACAAGCGCCCGCTCGGCGCCGCGCTCCGCCAGGGGGCCTCGAGCTCCGGCACGACGACCGCGACTCCCGCGAGGAGCTCCTCGTCGATCGCGAGCCCGTCGACCTCGACCACGGCCTCGAAGCCATCCTCGGGCGCGTGTTGCTTCTGGATCGGGATGCGCCCCTGCATCGTGAGGCCGCCGTCCTCGTGCTTGCCGCTGAGCTGGAAGCGCGCGCCGCGTCGGTCGACGCGGATGCGCCCTCGCAGGTCCTCGATGCGGTAGGGGAAGCCCTCCCAGCGCATCGCGGCGCCGCGCGGGGAGACGTCCACCGAGAAGCCGCCGGGGAGCAACTCGGGCGGGCGGACCGAGACGCTCACGTCCGCGCGGCCGCTCGGCGCGAGCTTGTCGTAGAGCGCGCCCTCGTCGCGGAGCAGCGCCGCGATCGCGCCTCGGAGGTCGTCGCGGAACGCGAGGCCGCGCCCCTCGATGTCCAAGATGGAGTCGCGCCCGCGGCCGCGTTGGACGTGGATCTGCCCGCGCAGCGCGACCTCGCCGCCGCCGGCGCTGGCGGCGATCTCGGCGCGCACGTCGCGCAAGACCAACAGGTTGTCGCGAAGGGTCACGGTGCCCTCGCCGTGCTCGAGCGGCAGCGGGAACGCCACCTTGCGATCCTCTGGGCCGAAGCCGTGGTACGACATCGCCACGTCACGCAGCTTGATGTCGATCTCCGCGGGGTTCCCCGGCACGTGGGGGTCTAGCAGGTAGAGCTCGAGGTCTGCGATGCCAGCCGTGGGCTCTAGCCCGGCCACGACCCGGGCGCCGACCGGGAACGACTGCAGCGCCGCGCGCAGCTCTTCGTCGATGACGAGGTCTCGGCCACTCGCGCGGACCTCAACGCGCGGCGCGGCTCCTTCCGCCTCGATCAGCGCCGTGACGCGCGCGCGTGCTTGCACCATCCCCTTGTCGCTGCGCTGCTCGAAGCTGGCCTCTAGGAGCCCGCCGTCGGCGGTGTCGACGTAGAGCTGGACGTCGGCGTCGCGCACGATCGGCGGCAGCCTCGGGGTGTCGAGTCGGACCTTGCTGCACTGCGCCTCGATCTCGAGCCGCGGCCGGCGGTCTGCGGCGTCGCGCGGCGGGACGTGGCAGGTGACCCGCAGCGAGGTGATCTGTCCGTCGATGTCGAGGTCGTCTTTACGGACGCGGGCGAGGCGCGCGAGGTTGGCGACCACCTGCTGGCTGCAATCCACGCCCGCGGTCGAGATCGAGAGCACCGCCGCGCCAGAGCGGACGTCGACCTCGCCGCGGACCTGCAGCGTCGCCGCGGGCTCGATCAGCTTCGCAGCGCCGCGCAGCTGCAGCTTGCTGGCGTCGTCGCGCAGGGGGAGGGCCTCTACCTGAAGCTCGTCGAGCACGAGCGGCGGTTCGCCTGGCGTGACGTGCAGGGTGGCGCGGCCCGAGCGCAGCTGTACGGCCGGGAGCGCGAGCGTCCCCTGGGGCGCCTGCCCACCGCCCAGGTTCGCGCGCAGGAGCAGCTCCGCGGTGGGCAGCGCGGGCCCCGCTTCGAGCTCGAGGCCTTCGATGACGACCTGACGCGGGGCGACGCCTGCGCCAAACGGGTCCAGCTGGACGTCCACGCTGCCGCGCTGCACGCGCACCAAGGCGCGCTCGGGCGCCGTCGGATCCCGGATCTCGAGGCCCTCGATGCGCAGCCGTCCCGCCTCGAGTTCGATGGTCGTTTCGGCGAGCGCGACCGGCGTGACGAACAGCTTCTGCAGTCCGCGGCGCACGAAATCTGTGGCGACGTTCGAGTTTTGCAGCAGCGACCAAGTGGTCGCAGCGACGACCAACACGAGCGCGATCGACAACAGCAAGATGCGGCGCCAGCTCATTGGGTTGTGGACTCTATCCGATGCGAATGATCGCCGCGCGCGTCGTTTGCACGGAACCCGAAACCCTTGATTTCGGCCGTTCTAGGGCGTTTAAGCGGGGTTTTGGCGAACTGCCTCGAAACCCCGTGTAGCCCCTCGAATTCGGAGGTTTGGAACGCCAAGTCACGCGCCGCAGCCGTCGTGGCTGGCTGACCGCGACGTCGCGGAAACGTCGAGAACGGGCTCCCAGCCCGGGTTTCGCTCGTGATTTTGCTGTTGACAGGTCGTCGTCCGTCGTCAAACTGCGCGCCAGTTCGCGGGGGGCACGGCAACTGGGCCGTGGCCGGGCGAACGTTGTTCCTTTAACAGCAGAGAATCCAATGGCTGCCAAGAAGAAGACCAAGAAGAAGGCTGGCAAGAAGGCCGGCCCCGTCGAGTTGATCATTTCCAAGTCGCGCACCAAGGCCGCGGTCAAGAAGTCGAACGTCTCGTCCGAGTTCTACGGTGCTCTGGACAAGACCGTCCGCAAGATGATCAACGAAGCCGAGGGCCGCGCTGTGGCCAACGGCCGCAAGACGCTCCGCCCGCAGGACCTCTAGTCCCGCGATCGAGAGATACGAGCCGGTCGGGGTGCGGTGCCTACGCGCCCCACGGTCAGCTGGCTCGCCGACGACCCGGTAGCTCCGAGAGGGGTTGCCGGGTCGCGTTCGTTTGGGGCGTCGTCTGACGATGGCGGGCGCGTCGAGCTGCCCTGATCAGGCGTTGCCTGAAGCCGGCTCGTCGAGGTCGTCGGGGACCTGGATCGCCGCGAAGGCGTCGCGCTCCGCTTGGATCATGCGCGCACGCAGCGTCTCGGATAGCTCCTCTAGCGCTTCGTCCGAGACCTGTTCGTCGACCGTGACCGGGTCGCCGTAGTGCACGCGGACGCGGGCAAACGGCTTGGGGATCGTCATTCGGTCCCAGCTCTTGAGCCGCCACGCTTTACTCATCGCGACCCCGACCGAGACGATCGGCGCGCCGGTCGAGCGCGCGAGCCACGCGGGGCCGATGTTGATGCTGTGCCGGGGGCCGCGCGGTCCGTCGGGAGTGATCACCATCTGCCCGCCGCCGGCGAGCTCCTCGTGCATCTCGCGCATCGCGCGCGCGCCGCGCCGGCTCAGCGATCCGCGGACGACGCGGTAGGACAGCTGGTCGAGCGCGCGCTTGGCGAGGTCGCCGTCGGCGCTGGGTGAGACCAGCACCCCGAGGCCGCGGTGCGCGTGGCCTTCGAGCGGCATCAGCGTGAGCATGCGGCCGTGCCACGTGACACAGATGAACGGCCTCTCACTGCGCATCAACTCGAGCCCCGCTGCGCCGTGATACTCTACGCGCCACGTGCGCGCGATCAGGCGCAAGAGCCGCGGCGCGAGCGTCTCGATCAGCGCGGCGCCGACCTTGCGACGGAGCTTTCGGAACGCGGAGCGGTGCTTCTTGTTGCGCCCGCGCGCGTCGCGCTCGGCGCTGAGCTGCTCGACGAGCTCTCTCCGGGCTTTGCGTTGTGCGCGCGCGTCCATTTCGTCCGCATGACGGAAGCAGACCGGTAGATGGCGTGCAAGCGCTCGTTTCTGCTACAAAGGGAACGTCGTTTCTCTGGACCCCTGCATGCAACCGAGCTCCTCGGCAGCGGAACCTGCCACGCCTGAACAACTCGCTGCGGTCGACGCGGCGATCTCTCGCCACGCTGAGACGCGCGGCGCGTGCCTGCCGATGCTGCACGCCATCCAGGAAGCGCTCGGGTTCGTGCCCCACGAGGCCGTCCAGCGGATCGCGGACGCGATCAACTGGTCGCGGGCCGACGTGCACGGCGTGCTGACCTACTACCACGACTTCCGCACCCAGCAGCCGGGCCGCCACGTGCTCAAGGTCTGCCGCGCCGAGTCGTGTCAGGCGGTCGGCTGCGAGCAGCTCGAGGAGCACCTGCAAGACAAGCACGGCGTCGCGATGGGGGAGACCTCGGCCGACGGCAAGGTGACGTTGGAGCCCGCCTACTGCCTCGGGAACTGCGCGCTGTCGCCCGCGGTCCTGCTCGACGACAAGGTCTACGGCCGCGTCACGCCGCAGCGCCTCGACGCGCTGCTGGACGGCGCCGAGGAGGCGCTGCGATGAGCGCTAAGGTCTACGTGCCGCGCGACAGCGCCGCGCTGTCGATGGGGGCCGACCAGGTCGCCGACGCGGTCGTCCAGGAGGCGGGCAGCCGCGGCGTCGACGTGCAGCTGGTCCGCAACGGCTCGCGCGGGATGCTCTGGCTCGAGCCGCTGGTCGAGGTCGAGACCGAAGCGGGCCGCGTCGCCTACGGCCCGGTCACGCCCGCAGACGTGAAGGGCCTGTTCGACGCGTCGTTCACCACCGGCGGCGAGCACGCGCTCGGCCACGGCCGCACCGACGACATGCCGTGGATGCAGAAGCAGACGCGGCTGACCTTCGAGCGCGTCGGCGTCACCGACCCGGTCGACTACGACCAGTACGTCGCGACCGGTGGCACCGTCGGCCTGAAGAAGGCGCTGCAGATGGAGCCGTCGGCGATCGTCGAGGAGGTCGTGAACTCCGGCCTGCGTGGCCGCGGCGGCGCGGGCTTCCCGGCTGGTATCAAGTGGCGCACCGTGCTCGGCGCAGACGCCGACCAGAAGTACATCGCGTGCAACGCCGACGAGGGCGACAGCGGCACCTACTCCGACCGCATGTGCATGGAGGGGGACCCCTACCTGCTCATCGAGGGCATGGTGCTCGCCGGCCTCGCCGTCGGCGCGAACGAGGGCTACATCTACCTGCGCAGCGAGTACCCCGACGCGCGCGTCGTGCTGACGACCGCGATCGAGCGGGCCCGCGCCGCGGGCATGCTCGGCCAAGACGTCTTCGGCAGCGGCAAGGCGTTCGAGCTGTTCGTTCGGCTGGGTGCCGGCAGCTACGTCTGCGGCGAAGAGACCGCGATGCTCGAGAGCCTTGAGGGCAAGCGTGGCATCGTGCGGGCCAAGCCGCCGCTGCCAGCGCTCGAGGGCCTGTGGGGCAAGCCGACCGTCGTCAACAACGTGATGACGCTCGCCGCGGTCCCGTGGATCCTGGCGCACGGCGGCGAGGCCTACGCAGCGCACGGCGTCGGCCGCAGCAAGGGCACGATGCCCTACCAGCTGGCCGGCAATATCAAGCACGGCGGCCTGATCGAGGTGCCGTTCGGCGTGACGGTGCGAGAGCTGCTCTACGACTTCGGCGGCGGCTCGCTGAGCGGGCGGCCGATCAAGGCGGTGCAGGTCGGCGGGCCCCTAGGCGCGTACCTGCCCGAGAGCAAGTTCGACGCGGTCGCCGGCTACGAGGAGCTGTCCGCGGTGCAGGGCCTGCTCGGCCACGGCGGCCTGGTCGCCTACGACGACGCGACGGACATGAGCAAGATGGCGCGCTACGCCATGGAGTTCTGCGCCATCGAGTCGTGCGGCAAGTGCACGCCGTGCCGCATCGGCAGCACGCGCGGCGCCGAGGTCATCGACCGTCTGGTCGCCGGCCAAGACCGAAAGAAGCAGGAGGCGCTGCTGCGCGACCTGTGCGACACGATGACCAGCGCCTCTCTGTGCGCGATGGGCGGGTTGACGCCGCTGCCGGTGCTGAGTGCACTGGACCACTTCCCCGAGGACTTCGCGAAGGTCTGAGCTGATGTATTCGAACAAGGTCGTCGACTACGGCACGCCCAAGCGGCAGTCCGAGAACACCGTCACCGTGCACGTCGACGGCAAGCCCGTCTGCGTGCCCGAGGGCACGTCGGTGATGCGCGCCGCGACCGAGGCCGGCGTCAACGTGCCCAAGCTCTGCGCCACCGACTCGCTCGAGTCGTTCGGCAGCTGCCGGCTGTGCCTCGTCGAGATCGACGGCCGCCGCGGCACGCCCGCGTCGTGCACGACGCCGTGCGAGGACGGCATGCAGGTCACCACGCAGAGCAAGAAGCTCGCGGACCTGCGCCGCTCTGTGATGGAGCTCTACATCAGCGACCACCCGCTGGACTGCCTGACGTGCCCGGCCAACGGCAACTGCGAGCTGCAGGACATGGCGGGTGCTGTAGGCCTGCGCGACGTGCGCTACGGCTACGAGGGCGACAACCACCTCACCCAGGACAAGGACGAGTCGAACCCGTACTTCACGTTCGACCCGACCAAGTGCATCGTCTGCTCGCGCTGCGTGCGCGCCTGCGACGAGATCCAGGGCACCCTGGCGCTGACCGTCGAGGGCCGCGGCTTCGAGTCGAAGATCGCGTCCGGGCCAACGGACTTCATGAACTCCGAGTGCGTGTCGTGCGGCGCCTGCGTGCAGGCGTGCCCGACGTCGACGCTGATGGAGAAGTCGATCGCGGATCAGGGCCAGCCCGACCACGCGGTGACCACGACGTGCGCCTACTGCGGCGTCGGCTGCTCGTTCCGGGCCGAGATGCAGGGCAACGAGGTCGTGCGCATGGTGCCGCACAAGGACGGCAAGGCCAACCACGGCCACAGCTGCGTCAAGGGGCGGTTCGCGTGGGGCTACGCGACGCACCCGGACCGCATCAAGCAGCCGATGATCCGCAAGTCGATCCAGGACCCGTGGCAAGAGGTCCGCTGGGAGGAGGCGTTCGCCTACGCCGCCGGCGAGATCCAGCGGATCCAGGCCAAGTACGGCAAGGGCTCGGTCGGCGGCATCACCAGCTCGCGCTGCACCAACGAGGAGACCTTCCTGGTGCAGAAGCTCGTGCGCGCGGGCTTCGGCAACAACAACGTCGACACCTGCGCGCGGGTCTGTCACTCGCCGACCGGCTACGGCCTCAAGTCCACGCTCGGCGAATCGGCCGGCACGCAGGACTTCGACAGCGTCGAGCACACCGATTGCGTGATCGTGATCGGGGCCAACCCGACGGACGGCCACCCGGTGTTCGCGTCGCGCATGAAGCAGCGCCTGCGTGAGGGCGCGGGCCTGATCGTGATCGACCCGCGCCGCATCGACCTGGTGCGCACCCCGCACGTCGAGGCCGACTACCACCTGCAGCTGCGCCCGGGCGCCAACGTCGCGGTGATGAACGCGCTGGCGCACGTGATCGTGACCGAGGGCCTCGAGGCCACCGACTACATCGCCGAGCGCTGCGAGGCCGAGGCCTTTGAGAAGTGGAAGGCGTTCGTCGGCGACGAGCGCAACTCGCCCGAGGCGCTCGAGGAGCACACCGGCGTGCCGCCCGAGCAGATCCGGGGTGCGGCGCGCCTGTTCGCGAAGGCTCCCAACGGCGCGATCTACTACGGCCTCGGCGTCACCGAGCACCACCAGGGCTCGACCGGCGTGATGACGATCGCCAACCTCGCGATGGTCACCGGCAACATCGGCCGGCCGGGCGTCGGCGTGAACCCGCTGCGCGGCCAGAACAACGTGCAGGGCTCGTGCGACATGGGCAGCTTCCCGCACGAGCTGCCGGGCTACCGCCACGTGTCGGACCCCGACGTGCGCGCGCTGTTCCAGGCCAAGTGGGGCGTGGAGATCCAGCCGGAGCCGGGCCTGCGGATCCCGAACATGTTCGACGCCGCGGTCGACGGCTCGTTCAAGGCGATGTACGTGCAGGGCGAGGACATCGCCCAGTCCGACCCGGACACGCAGCACGTGCAGCAGGCGCTCGAGTCGCTCGAGTGCCTGATCGTGCAGGACATCTTCCTGAACGAGACCGCGAAGTACGCGCACGTGATCTTCCCGGGCAGCTCGTTCTTGGAGAAGGACGGCACGTTCACCAACGCCGAGCGCCGGATCAGCCGCGTTCGCAAGGTCATGCCGCCGCTGGCGGGTCTGGCGGACTGGGAGGTCACGGTGCGGTTCGCCGAGGCGCTCGGCTACGACATGCGCTACGAGCACCCGAGCGAGATCATGGACGAGATCGCGGCGCTGACGCCGACGTTCACGGGCGTCAACTACGACAAGCTCGAACAGCTCGGCAGCATCCAGTGGCCGTGCAACGACCAAGCGCCTGAGGGCACGCCCTACATGCACGAGCAGGAGTTCGTGCGCGGCAAGGGCAAGTTCTTCCTGACGGAGTTCTTGGCGACGCCCGAGCGCACCAACAAGAAGTTCCCGCTGATCCTCACGACCGGCCGCATCCTGAGCCAGTACAACGTCGGCGCGCAGACGCGGCGGACGCACAACCAAGAGTGGCA
>JAYYEE010000440.1:0-3836 GCA_036160175.1 Planctomycetota bacterium | reverse complement strand
CGGATCCACGCGGACCTCTCGGAGCGTGACATGACGATCGGGGCGCTGGCCGTCGAGCTCGCCTCTGCAGAAGTGCACGACCCGTTCGGCGGGCTCGAGGACTACCGCCGACAGCTCGTCGCGCCCGTCGGGGACCCGGCGCTGCGCGTGCGCGAGCACGGCATCCGCTGGCTGCGCTACTTCCGCAAGGCCCACGAGCACGGCTTCGTCGTGGACCCATCGATCCGTCGCCTGACCCGCGAGCTCGACCCCGCGCTGCTCCTGGAGCTTCCCGCCGAGGCGGTCGCGCTCGAGCTGCGCGCCGTCGTGACCAAGACGCGGTCGCCCGGCCGCTGCCTGCTGGACCTCCACGAAGTCGGCGTGCTGGCGACGATCTCCGAAGTGTTGGACAAGCAGTTCGACGGCCGCCCGGCTGGACCGCAGCGGTGGCATCCAGAGGTCGGCCAGGGGCTGCACCTGATCCTCGCGCTCGAGTGGGCCGCCCAGGCGACCGGCGACTTCGACGAGCGCGACCGCGCCGCGACGCTGTTCGCCGTGCTGTGCCACGACCTCGGCAAGTCGGACACGGCCCCGCGCTACTTCCCTCACCACAAGGGCCACGAAGGCGCCGGCGTCCCGCACATCGAGCAGCTCCAGCGGCGGTGGCCGGGATTGATGGACCAACGCACGGCGACGCTGTGCAAGCACGTCGCCGAACTGCACTTGACCGTCCGCCGCTTTGAAGAGCTCCGGCACGGCACCGTCGCCAAGCTCTACGACCAGTACTTCCGCGCCAACGACTACCCGATCGAGCCGTTCGCGGCCGCCGTCGCCGCCGACTCCGCGGGGCGGCTCGGCTGCGAACCAGACGGCGCGCGCGTTCGCGAGCAGGTGCGGCGCGATCTGGAGCTGCTGCGCGAGGCCTGCGGCAGCGTCGACGCCGCGACGCTGCGCGAACGCCACCCTGACGACCTCGACGCGTTCCGCTCGGCCTTGCACGAGGCGCGCGCCAGCGCGGTCGCTGCCGCGCGCCGCGCTACCTCGTGACCACGAGGTCGGAGACCTTGGTCTTGCCAGCGACGACCTCGACGAGCACCGGCGCAGAGGGCTCACCCACCTGCGCTCCGATCGCGCGAGCGCGCACCTCGTAGCGGCCGGGCGCGAGGCCGCGCAGCCGGTAGGAGCCCTGCATCGCCATCTCCGGCGCTCGCCAGTTCTCCTCGCCTTGCAGGCGGTGCTCGACCATCGACATGACGCGCTCACCGCTTTGATCTTCGACGACCCCGCGGACTTGGCCCGCGGGCGCGACCTCGACCGTGCCGAGGTCCGTCACCTGACGCTCGACGACCTCGACGTCGGCGCGCTTGAACGGCGCGTACTTGCGGCTCTCGACCTCGAGCGTGTAGGTGCCGACGGGCACGTCCTCGAAGACCGCGACGCCGTCCTCGTCGGTCACTACGCGCTCGTTGCCCAACGTCATCGTGCTCGTGCTCTCGCCCTCGCCGTCGGAGACCACCGAGACCATCATCACGCGCTGCGCGCGGCGCGGCTTGCCCGACGGGTCGGCGGCGACTTGGCGCTCCAGGCGGACCTCAGCGCGCTCGACCGGCTCTGCGTCCTCTTGGGTGACGACCGCGACGCGCACCGAACCGGTGCGCAGCGCGAGGTCTTGGCGCAGCTCCGTCGCGTTGACGGGGACGTCCAGCTCCAGCTTCGCCTTCACGATCGCGCCCGGCTTGGCGTAGCGGACCTCGTAACGCCCCGCCTCGACGTCGGTGAAGGAGTAGGCCCCGTCACCTCCCGTCGTCACGCGGCGACCGCCGAAGCCCAACACCTCTTCGTCATCGTCGGCGTTCTCGAGCTCGACGACGACGCCCGACATCACGCCGTCGACGCCGAACACACGACCCGACACCCGCGCTAGCACGGGCAGCTCCAGGGTGACGGCCGCTGCGGCCCCCGCGGTGACCGCGACCTCCTTGGCCGAGGAGTCGAGCCGCTCGCTGCCGCCGACGAACATCATCATGCTGCCCGCCTGCCGCGGCTCAGGCGCGCGCGCGAGCACCGCGGTGTAACGGCCGGCGGGAATCGGGCCGAAGCGGACCTTGCCGTCAGCGTCGGCCTTGCCGCGCTCGACCTCGCTCGGGCCGGACGCGTCGATCGCCTCGAGCTCGACCGAGGTCCCCGCAGCGGCGGCGCCGTCGGCGCGCACCACCGTCACGTCGACGAAGCCCGGCTTCAGCATCACGACTCGCTGGGAGACGGCGCCGGACGCTGGCAGCGTCAGCGACGGCGGCGGCGGCGACGCGAACCTCGCGTGCGACACCTTCAGGACCGCGTCTGCGCGCGGCAGCCCCGAGATCTTCGCGACGCCGTCCGTATCGGTGACGCCTCTGCCGAGCTGGCGCCGATCGGCGACGACGACGCCGTCGAGGTCCCCGCCCTCCGACCGGCTCTCGACCCGGCTCTCGATCCGCATCCCGGGCGCCTGCGGCCGCGGCGCGCGCGTCACCTCCACCTCGGCGCCCACGACGGGCTCGCCCGCCTCGTCCACGACCTCGACGACGACGGTCGCGCCCGACGCCGCGATGAGCTTCACCCCGTCCAAGTGAGCCCCTGGCTGCACCGAGAGTCCTCGACGTTCTGCCGGCAGGTGGGCGTCCCCCGTCGCCTCCACGCGCACGACCCCTGGGGTGACGTCCAGTATCTCGAATCGACCCTGCGCGTCGGTCATCGCAATCCCTCGTCCCAGATCCTGCAGCTCGAAGCCCGCGACTTCGGAGAGCAAGGCGCTAGCTCCACGGGTCTCGGCGACGGCGCGGACGCGGCTGCCGGAGATCGCCGCGCCTGCGCCATCGACCAAGACGCCGGAGATCGCGCCCAGGCGATCCACTTGGAGCTGAACCGGGGACGCGTCGAGGTCGAACGACTGCACCTTGGTCGCGTGCCCCGGCCCCGAGACCTTCAGCGTGACGCTACCTCCGTCGAGCCCCGCGATGCGGAAGTTGCCGCCCTCGCCCGTCATGACGGCCTCGTCGTCTGAGAACCGGACGACCTCAAGCGCGCCGCTGCGCTCGGCGCGCTGGCGCGTCACAGGGATATCCACGACGCCGACGCCGCGGTCGTCGACGACACGACCCGTGATCGTCGCGCCCGGCGACAACGTAAAGAGCAAGCCGGTGACCTGTTGCCCCGCAGCGACTTCCTGCTCGCCGGCGACGGGCAGCCACTCAGTGGATCGCGCTCGCAAGGTCCAGGCCCCAGGCGGGAGGTTGGTGAGGACAAACGACCCGTCTTCCCTGCTGCTCGTGACGGGGCCCTCGTCGGATCTCATCAGACCCTGCTCGGCCGCCACGCGCACGCCCGCGACGGGTCGACCTGCCGCGTCTTGAACGACGCCTGCAACCGAGGCCGCGACGGCGACGACCAAGTCGCCGAGGTCTTGGTCGACACCGGCGCCCGTCATGCGCACCGGCGACGAGAAGACGAGGGCGTCGTCCTTGATCCAGAGGTAAGCCGAGCGCTCCACCCCTAGCTCGAACGAGAACCGCCCCTCGTCGTCCGTGACGACCTTGCGTCGTTGCGTGTCAGCGGATCGCCACGGCGTCGACGCGCCGAAGGCCTCGCGGCCGCGCCAGCTGACCACGACGAACGTCAACGCAGGCATGGGCGCCGCGTCGGCATCGACGATACGACCCGTCACGCGCGCCGGGCGCGCCGCGCGGCGCTCCAGAGCGACGACCTCGGTCCGTTCGCTGACTGGAGGCGCGGCGCCAGCGTCGCGACCAGGGCCAGGGCCACGTTCGCCCGAGACCGCGCGCGGGTCGGCCTGCGCGGTCGACGCGCTCGCCGGCGAC
>JAYYEE010000439.1:0-8490 GCA_036160175.1 Planctomycetota bacterium | reverse complement strand
CCAGCGCGTAGGCGCCCTCGATCGCCGTGACGGCGTCGAAGGCTTGCGGCTCGGCGTCTTTCGGCGCGAACTCTAGCATCCGGCGCGCGGTGCTCGCGACGCGCGCCAAGCCGTCGCGCAGCAGCTCAAGGTACACGCGCTGGCGCTCGTCTAGATCATCAGCCTGCAGCAGCCGGTTTACGGCGTTCTGCATGCCACCGATCGGGTTGTTGATCTCGTGCGCGACGCCCGCAGCGAGCGTGCCGATGGTGGCCAACCGCGAGCTCTGCACTAGCGCGCGCTCCTTCTGCTCGGTCGCGTGCACCGCCTCGTTGACCGCCTCTTCCAGCGTCGAGGTGTGGCTCTCGACCTCTTGCGCCATCCGATTAAAGGTCTGCACCAGCGGGCCGAGCTCGGGCACGCTCCGCTGCTCTGGCAGCCTGACGTCGTAGCGACCGCTCGCGACGGCTTGGGCGGCCTCGCCGACGTCTTGAAGCGGGCGGGCGACGGCGCGGCGCGTCAGCCAGAACAACACGCCGCCGAATAAGAGGGTCGACGCCGCGACAGCTGCGAGCGCCGACCACAGGGGCAAGCTCGTAGGCAGACGCGGCTGGAACTTCGGCACGAACCAAAGGTACCCCGCGACGCGGCCGCCGCGGCGCAACGCACGGCAGTAGCCGTTGGCGACCCGCAGCAGCCCGTCGACCTCTCTCGCGAGCGAGATCCCCTCGACGATCTCGTCGAGCCGGAACCGGGACGGATCTCGGTGGACCGCGCCGAGCGAATTCAGGTAGACGTCGGTGTAGGGCGGCCGCCCGCTCGTGACGATCACGTCGTCATACAGCTCGCGGAGCGACTGATTGCGAAGCAAGCTGCGCACGACGCCAGCGTTGGCGCCGGCGTCGTCGATCGCCGACGCCGTGTAGACGCGCTCGAGCTCTTCAAAGGACTCCTGTACCGTGTCCTGCAGAAGCTCGCGCTGCTGTTCGAACCAACGCTGCTGCGCCTGGTGAACGATGATCTGCACGCTGCCGACCGTCAACACGTTCAGCAGCAGCGCGAACAGCAGGATGCGCCACGCCAGCGACACGGCCTTATCGCTTGCTCATCTGCTGCATCATGGTCAAGAGCGGCATGAATAGCGCGAACACAATGAAGCCGACGATCACCGCCATCACCACCAGCATGATCGGCTCAATCAGCTTGAACGTGGTTTCGACGGTCTGATCAACCTCGGTCTCATAGCGGTCCGCGATCTTGGTCAGCATCCCGTCCAACTCACCGGTCTGCTCTCCGACGTCGACCATGTTGATGACGATGTCATCGAACATGCCGCTCTCCCCCATCGGCACCGCGAACCCGGCGCCTTCACGGATCGACGACTGGACGTCTCCGACGGCCGACTTCATGTGCACGTTGTGCGTCGACGCGTTGAGGATGTCTAGTGCGTCGAGGTGCGGGACACCAGATTGGATCAGCGTGCCGAACGTGCGCGCGAACCGCGCGACGAGGCTCTTATGAACCAAGCCGCCGAAGAGCGGCATGTGCAGCGCCGCGCGGTGCATCACGCTGCGGTAGCCCAGCACCCTGTTCATCAATAGGCGGTGCAGCGCGAACAAGCCAAGCGCGCCGACGAGGTAGATCCACCACCAGAATTTAAGGTGGTCGCCGATCCCCATCACCCACTCCGTCGTCCAGTGCAGGTTGCCTTCTCCGAGGGTCGCAAAGACCTGCCGGAACTTCGGGATCACGAACGCGAAGACCAACAGCAGGACGAGCACGGCGACGACCAAGATCGCAACCGGGTACGCGAGCGCGCCCTTGACCCGTGACTTGATCGACTCGCTCTGCACCAGGAAGCTGCTCAAGCGATTGAGGATCTCTTCCTGAACGCCGCCGGCCTCGCCCGCGCGGACCATGTTGGTGTAGAGAGGGTCGAAGACGACGTCGTGCTTCGCCATGGCTTCGGAAAGCGCCGTGCCTCCCTCGACGTCTTCAACGAGCTGCCCGGCGATGCGCTTCATCGCGCCCTGCTGCATCTGCCCCTCGAGGATCCGCAGGCTCTTGGTGATCGGGATGCCAGCGTTCAGCAACACCGCCAGTTGGCTCGTAAATTCGGCGAGCACTTTCGCGGTGACGCGGTTCTGACCGAACGGCAGCGACAGGCTTCGCCCGCCGGCGTCGCCGGCCGCGGGGCGCTTTTGGACGGCCGCAGCGGCGGCCTTCGGGGCCGACATGCGGCGCTGAAGTTTCTTCGGCATCTACGACGGAGGTCGGAGTGAGGGGGCTTCGACATCGTCACTCATCGCGCCGCCGGGAGCAACGGGGTAGGCGCCGCGTCACCAGGATCCGAGCCCGAGCAAGCGAAGCAGATCTACGCCAGCGAGCCGCAGCGCCCCAACGACCAGGATGCACACCGAAAGCAGCAGCAACAACCAAGGCCAGAGCGGTGCGCGCAGCGAGCCCGCAGCGGGCCACATGGCCCGGGCGCCCGGGCGCTCGTGCCGCGGCAGGTCTACGTCTTGGTTCTCGCTGTCGCGCGGATCCACCACAACGACGATCAACCCCGTCGCGTTGTCAGGCCCACCACCGTCGAGCGCAGCGCGCACCAACCGCTCGGCTGCTTGCTGCGGGTCACGGACGCCCACGATCGTCGCGAGCACGCGCTCCGGCACGACGTTCCAGACGCCGTCAGTGCACAGCAGGAAGCGGTCTCCAGCGACCACCTCGAAGCGGTCACAGTCCGGTTCACACTCGGCCTGTCCGCCGCCGATACACCGAGTCAGCAAGCTCTCCCCCTGCCTGAGCGAGTGATCGACGGTCAACGCCGAGAGCTGGTCGTCCCGACAGCGGTAGAGACGCGAGTCACCGATGTGACCGAACGCGCCGGCGCCGTCCTGGAGCCAGAGCGCAGTCAGCGTAGTCCCCATGTCGCGCAGCGCAGGGATCGCAGCCGCCGACTCGGCGACCCGCGCGCCGGCGCTAACGAACCCGTCGCGCATGCGCTGGGCGCCGTCTCCCTCGAGCAGCGCAGCGCCGAGCGCCCGCAGCGCGGTCCTGCTCGCCTCAGCGCCGCCCGCCGCACCCCCCATGCCGTCGGCGACGGCCGCGATGAAGCCCGCGCCGGCGACGTGCTGCGGCGTCGAGAGGAGATAGTCGTCTTCGTTCGCGCCGCGCACGAGGCCCGTGTGGCTGCATACACCAACCCGTAAACCAGCTGGGAGCTTCATCGGAGCCCCTCCACGCGAAACGTCGACGACGTGATCCCGCCGCGCAGCGTGCCGACACGGACCTGGACGCGGCCGCGCAGCTCGGGCGGCAACGTAGCCGCGTAGCGTAGGCGACCAGCTTCGATGCTCCGCGACGCCAACAACCTGCTGGCGAAGGAGCGCGCGACCTCTTCGTCGAGGCCGGCGGCGACGAGCCTCGCCACGCTGATCGCCTCGCGCGACTCAACCACCAGCGTGAGGCCGTCCGGACCCCGCTCAAACGTAAGCGCCGCTGCTTCGCGCTCGCCGAGCCGGCGTCGACGCACGTCGCTCTTCAGCTCTCGCACCAAGGAAACGAGCAGGCGCCGCTGTGAGATCTCGCGGATGGATCGCACGACGGCGTCATCATCGTCGCCGACCCAAAAGGGCGGCACGACGACCGACATGACCAACCCGAGCACGTCCGTTCGCTCGGTCAAGGCGAGGTCAATCGGCCCGGGCAAGAGCAGCAAGCTGTCGACCTCCCTGCCGGTCTGCAGCTCTCGCAAGGAGATCCTCACCGCGGACCGCGACTCAAACGTGTGGTCGGGGATGAAGGCCCCGACCCCAAGCAGGATCCAAGTCGCGAAGGTCACGGGCCCACGCCCGTTAATCCCCTGCCGCTCGATCGGCCCATCTTGGAGCTCTTCGATCACCAACAAGAGGTCAAAGCCGTCGTCGCGCGCCCCCTGGAAGAACTCGCGGACCTCCGCTGAGGTCGCCCCTTGGTCGAGCTGCTCCAGCAAGAGCCGCCGGTGCGCGGGGTCATCGTCGGCGACGACGCGCTGGAACACCGCCCCACGCTCGAGCACATCCACGATCGAGCCGAACGGGATCGCCTCGCCGCTGGGAGACGGGCCCTCTCCGCGCGGCCGCCCGACGGTGCCGCGCTCCTCTGCGCCTTCGGCGAAGAACGCGCCACCGCTAACCAACACGGCGCGGTCGAGCGGCGGCCGCTCCGCGAGACCGCGCAGCTCGTTCGTCGGTGAGACGCACCCGCACGCGAGCATGGCTAAGAGCGTCGCCGCGAGATAGCGGCGCAGACCGCGTGTGTGTCCCGTGCTGCTCATCGATACCCCCAACGTTTGGCCAGGGCGTCGGCGTCGGCCGCGACCCGGAGCCCAACCCACAACAGCCTCCCGTCACGCCCAGCGTCAAGCAGCGCCTGCCCGTCCCTGCGGAGCTGCTCGGTGCGCAGCACGCCCGGGACGCTCGCCGGCAGCGCCGAGCCAGCTGCGACCCGCTGCGACGACCCGTCAGGACCGATCACCCCTACGGCTTGCCCGAAGGCGAGGCCCCGCACGACGCCGATGCGTTGCTGCAGGCCGAGGGGGTCCTGTTCTAGCTCTGACGACCCTTCGCTGAGCGCCATGGTTTTCGAGAGATGGACCGAGTGGTCGCCAGTCCACTCGCGCAGCAGCAACTCCGCCCCGGCGACGTGGGGCAGGTCTAGCACCCACTCGCGGAGGCCGAAGTCGAGCCCCACAAAGGCTGGGCCGTAGGCCGTCGGAACCACGTCGCCAACGGCGACGCTGAGCGCGCTGTCGCATCGCCGCTGCTGCGTCGCGACGTCCACGAACGCGCGACCGTCGACCGCGCCGCCGTGCGCGGCGGCGCCGTAGCAGCCGCTTCCTTCCGCGCCAGAATACGCCGCGCGCTCCAGCTCGCATCCCAACGGCAGACGGAACAGCCGCGGGTCGTCGCCGACAGCGAGCCCGAGCAGCCGTGTAAGCGTCCACGCCTGAAAGAAATCCACGCCAGCGATCGAGCAGCCCGCCGGCAGCGTCGACGCTGACCCCGGCAGCAGGTTCGCCCGCTCAAGGCGCGCGGCGCCGAGCGGGTCCGCCGCGTGGACGAGCGCCGCCCGCGCGGGCCCTTTGACCCCGGCAGCGAACGCCATCAACGCCCGCGCCTCGGCCACGTTCATCTCCCGGTCCTGCAGCAGGATGTCTGCCATGTTGCGGACAGGCGTCGCCGGCTGCGGACGGTACGTCGTGCGCGGCGGCGCGCGCAGCGGGACCGGCTCCACGAACGTCCCCTCAGGCGCCAGCACGGGCAGCAGTCGGACGTCTGCTAGCGCGGGCGCGAGCTGCGCGATGTCGCCGAGCCGCACCGGCGCCAACGTGCTACGTGTCGTGCGCAAGGGGAGCACGAGGTCCGCGCGACCGCTCGGGGCGAGCACATACGCGACGATCTCTGCCTCCAGCCCGTCGGCGTAGGCCTGCCGCGTGCGACCTGCGAGCTGCGCGGCGGCGCTCCAGGCAGCGAACGGGACTTCAAACTCGACCTCAGCCGCCTGTGGTTCGGTGATGATCGCAGAGGCGGCCCACTCGCCCGTCCCGAGACCGAGGCGGAGCGCCCCGCGCTCGCCGGCGTCGAACGGCAGCGGCATCCCGACACGGACGCGCATCGGTCGGTCATGCTCGACGAGCAGGACCTCACCGACGACCCGTGGCGTCTCTTCGCTCCACCAGAACGAGGCGAACGTCGAGCGACCCGCGCGCACCAGCAGCTGTTGTCCGCGCGCATCGACCACCCCGACCTGACGACCCAGGACGTCGACGAGCGAGAGCGAGAGGTCGTTGCGGCCAGCGACCAGCGGCAGGTCGGCCAGCAGCGGGCCAGCGGCGGCGCGGATGGACGCGCACGCGCGCTCTCCCCGGTAGCAGACGCCGCGGACGTACGGACGGAGCCCCGCATCGTAGCGCCAACCAACGCCCTCGCTGACGCGCGCACCAGCGGACGAATCGGCGAGCTTTAGCACCCCGGCGTCGACGAGCTGCGGGACAAACCGGCCGCCCGGGCGCGGGATCTGCACCTGCAGCTGCTCCGGGAGCACCCGCAGTGAGAATGACCGCTGGACCGGCTCAAGCTCTTCCTCGCGCCGATCCTGCAGCTCCAGCCAGAGCGTGTAGCGCCCCGGCGCGAGCTGCCCTACGGACACATCGTCAACGTCGTCGCCCCGTCGCTTGACCCCTGCAGACGTTCGCGCGAGCCGCCGGCCGGCTTGATCCACGCGCGCCTCGGTGACGTGGTATCCCCCAGCAGCGCGGACCTCGAACGACCCGCCGGCAGGTCCGACCACGAACTCCGAGCCGATCATCGCCGCCGCACCGGGTGCGGCGCCGCCGCGCGGCTGCACGACGAGCTCCGGACTGCGGTCGACCACACGGATCGGGAACACGCCCTCAACCTCGTTGCCGACGGGATCGACGACCGCGAGCCGCAGCTCGAAGTCTCCGGCCCCTTCCAAGAAATCGGCGACGTCGACGTCGAACGACTGCGAGACCGAGCGGTCGCTGGCTTCGACCGGGAGCGGCAGCTTCAGCTCACGCCCCTCGCACCTGCACTGGAGCTGGAGGCCGGGTTCCCCCGCCGAGAGCTGCACACGGAAGCGCAAGCGGTCCCCGCTCCGCGTCAACGCGCGCTGTCCGGCAGGCCCCGTGATTTGCAAGACCTCCGGCGCCGCTACGTCGGCCATGACGAACGCGAGCGGCGACGCCTCCGCGACGTTTCCTGCAAGATCGACCGCGCGAACGACGACCTCGGTCGCGCCAACAGGGGCGACGCCTCGCAACCGCGCAGCGACCCGTTCGCCGATCGCGAAGCTGCGCTCGCTGGGTGGCAAGGAGACCGTGAACGCAGAGCGGCCGTCGATCCGCACCTCGGCCGCGAGCGCCGAGAGGCCGACATCGTCTTCCGCCTCGACGATCAGCTCGCTGTCACGTCGCAGCGCCGCGCCAGCTTCGGCGCCGGGGATGCGCGCCTGGATGCGCGGCGCCTCGTCGTCTACCCGGAGCCTGCCGGCGCCGAGCACAGCAGAGCCAGGGACCAAGAACGTAAGGTCGAGCGCCCCCTCGCGGCTGCTCGCGGTGAGCATGGAGACCAGCTCACGCCACGCCCGCTGCTGCTGCGAGAGGACGAACGTCCGGGCCGTCCGATCGACGGCCGGGTCAAGCGACGTCCGGATGAGCGACTTGCCGCCGCGCGCGACCTCGGCGACGAGCCGCTCCGGCGCGATCCCGCCGTAGTGAAACTCGACGGTCGCGAGCTGCGCGGCGCGCAGGTCCTGCACCCGCGCGTCGTTCGCGAGCGGGCCGTCGGAGACCTGCAGCGCAGAGCCCGGCTGCGGGCGGAGGAACACCGCGCCGCCCAGATTGCTCGCCAGGAGCGTCACCAAACCAGCTGCGACCGCTGCCGCCGTCGACGCGCGACGGAGCAGCCGTCCCCGCCCTGATCGGAGCGACTGCAGCCGCTGCCGCGCCAGCGCCATGCTGCTCGGGCGCAGCTCCCGGTCTAACGACAAGCATCGCTGGATCAGTCGGACGAGCGACCGCGGCGCGCCAGCGCAGCCTGGCCAGGGCAAGAGCTGGCCGCCCCGCACGGCTTCGACCGCGCGATCCCGCTCGCTGTCTTCTACCGGCGCGCGGCCCGTCAACATCAGCCACGCCAAGGCGCCGAACGAGTAGAGGTCCGCCCGCGCGTCCACGTCCTCGCCTGCGAGCAGCTCGGGCGCTGAGAACGCTGGGCTCGCGAACCCCCAGAGCTCTCCGCCTCGCCCTTCCCGACCAGCGATGTCGACGTTTCTCGCGATGCCGAAGTCCAGCACCTTGGCCTCTAGCCGGCCGCTCCGCGCCGTCACCATGACGTTGCGCGGAGAGAGGTCGCAGTGCACCAACCCGACTTCATGCACCGCCGACAAAGCCGCGGACACCTGCAGCAAGATCTCGAGCGCCTGTTCGGGCGGCAACGGGCCGTCCAGGAGCACCTCCTCGAGGGTCTGGCCCTCTACGAGCTCCATCGCCAGGTAGGCGATACCCTCTGCCCCCTCACCGACGTCGAGGATCCGAGCGCAGCGCTCATGGGTCACCGTCGCGGCGCGACGCGCCTCGGGCAACAAGGCGCGGCGATACTCTGGGCGCTCGGCGAAGCGCGGGTGCAGGAGTTTGAGCGCGACCGTGACGAGCGAACCGACGTGCTGCGCCCGAAACACCGTCCCGAGGCCGCCGCGTCCGAGCACCGACTGCAGCCGATACTTGCCGTCGATCACGGTCCCGAGCATGGGGTTGCCGGCGTCGAGTTCGCCGCGCCGCGACGGGTAGTGCACGGCGTCAGCAGGCAGCAGCAGCGCGCCGCAGTGACCGCAACGCTGCGCCTGGGTGTCTGTCACCCCCTCGCACGAAAGGCAGATCTTCACTCGTTCTAGGTCGGCGCCGGTGGGCACCGCTCACAGACATCATACGCGCTCAGCCGCCCAACGATC
>JAYYEE010000438.1:0-8450 GCA_036160175.1 Planctomycetota bacterium | reverse complement strand
TACTACACCCGCGGCCCGTTCACCGACAAGGACACCAAGAAGCACTACGACCGCGCGTTCGGCCCAGAGCATGCCGCGGCGTTCGCGCGCGACCAGAAGTTCGACGGCAAGCCCTGGAGCTACCGCGAGAAGTTCGGGCGCGACCGCATAAACCTGCTCACCAGCGGCGTCAACGTGGTCTACGTAGCGCAGCGGATCTGGTCCCCGGACACCCGCGAGGTCGAGTGGAAGCTCGGCAGCGACGACGGCTTCCAGCTCTACCTCGACGGCGAACTGGTCAAGGAGCGGCGGGTCGCGCGCGGCGTGCGCCTCGACCAGGACCGCGCCAAGACGACGCTCAGCCCGGGCCCACACTTCGTGGTGCTCAAGATCGTGAACACCGGGGGTGCAGGCGGCTTCGCGCTGCAGACCGTCGAGGGCCAAGATGAGCTGCGAGGCGACCTGTGCCTCGCGATGGCGCCAGGGATCGGCGCCGACGAGGAGCGCGGCGAGCGCCTGCTGCACGCTTACCGGAGCAAGCGGTCGCCGGTTTACCTCGAGCGCGCCGCGGCGCTGGCCTCGCTGCAAGATGCGCAGAAGGCGCTAGACGCCGCGGTGCCGATGGCGATGGTCATGCAGGAGCGCGGCGCGATGCGCCCGACGTTCGTGCTCGCGCGCGGCGAATACGACAAAGCAGACCAGCAGCGCCCGGTGCAGCGCGAGCTGCCGTCGCTGTTCGGCGAGCTGCCCAAAGACCTGCCGCGGAACCGCCTCGGACTCGCCCGCTGGATGGTCTCGGACGCCAACCCTCTGCTGCGACGCGTCGCCGTCAACAGGCTCTGGGAGTTCGTGTTCGGGGTAGGGATCGTGCGCACCAGCGAGGACTTCGGCATGCAGGGCGAGTGGCCGAGCCACCCCGAGCTGTTAGACGGGCTCGCGGTCGAGTTCGCCGCCAAGGGCCACAGCGTACGCGGCATGCTGCGGCTGCTGGTCACAAGCGCGACATTCCGGCAAGAGGGCCGCGTCGGACCCGCCGCAGCCACCGACCCAGACAATCGCCTGCTGTCATGGTTCCCGCGGCGCCGCCTGACGGCGGAGGCCATCCGTGACCAGGCGCTCTACGTGAGCGGCTTGCTGGTCGAGAAAACCGGCGGCCCCAGCGTAAAGCCCTACCAGCCCGAAGGCCTGTGGCGCGAGGTGGCGATGCTCGCGTCCAACACCCGCATCTTCCGCCGCGACGACGGCGACGCGCTTTGGCGCCGCAGCCTCTACACCTACTGGAAGCGCGCGTGCCCGCCGCCAAGCCTCCTGACGTTCGACGCACCGACCCGCGAATTCTGCACGATCCGCCGCTCCACCACCAACACGCCGCTGCAGGCCCTGGTGCTCTGGAACGACGAGCAGTTCGTCGAAGCCGCGCGCGAGCTCGCGTCGCGCACCATGCGTGAGGCTGACAGCGCCGCCGCGAGGCTCGCGGCGATGTTTCGCAGGGTCACCGGTCGCACGCTCACAGCCCAGGAGCTATCGATGGCGCAGGAGACCTTGCGGGGATTGAGCCAGCGCTACGCACAGGACCCCGACGCGGTCGCGGAGCTGCTGGCGGTCGGGGAGCGCCCCGTCGGCGAAGGGCTGGACCAGGCCCAACTCGCAGCGCTTACGATGATCGCTAGCGCCTTCCTCGACCTCGACGCCACCATCTACCTGGACTGAGCCATGAACGCCGACGCGCTGCAGGACCACCTGATGTCGCTTTCCCGGCGCCGCTTCTTCCAAGGCGCGGCCGCCACCGGGTTGACGGGGATGCTCGGCTCGACCGCGCTAACCGCGGGCCTCAATTCGTCTGCCGCCAAGCAGGCCGACGGCCCGCACTTCGCGCCTAAGGCGCGCCGGGTGATCTACCTGCACATGGAAGGCGGCCCGAGCCACCTCGACCTGTTCGACCACAAACCGGACCTCCACAAGCTCTACGACACGGACCTGCCCGACTCTGTGCGCGGCGGCCAGCGCCTCACAGGGATGACCTCGGGGCAGAAGCGATTCCCGGTCGCGCCGTCGATGTTCCGCTTCGACAAGCACGACAACGGCGGCGACGGCGTCTACATGAGCGAGCTCTTGCCAAACTTAGGCAAGGTCGCGAACGAGCTCTGCGTGGTCCGCTCGATGCACACCGACGCGATCAATCACGAACCAGCCATCACGTTCGCGCAGACCGGCAACCAGCAGCCCGGCCGACCGAGCTTCGGCGCGTGGGCCAGCTACGGGCTCGGCAGCGACAACAAAGACCTGCCGACGTTCGTCGTGATGATCACCCAGGGCTTTGGCAACATGCAGGCGCTGGCGGCGCGCTTCTGGGGCAACGGATTCCTGCCCAGCGAGCACCAGGGCTGCAAGCTTCGTAGCAGCGGCGATCCGGTGCTCTATCTGAGCGACCCGCCCGGCGTCAGCCGGGCAGATCGCAGGCAGATGCTGGACCTCGTCAACGCGTTCGCCGCGCGCGAGCGCGACCGCACCCTCGATCCTGAGGTCGACGCCCGCATCGCGCAGCAAGAGATGGCCTTCCGCATGCAGGCCTCAGTCCCTGACCTGGTCGACCTGAGCGACGAGCAGCAGAGCACTTGGGACCTCTACGGCGAGGAGGCGAAGAAGCCCGGCACGTTCGCGCAGAGCTGCCTGATGGCGCGCCGCCTCAACGAACGCGGCGTGCGCTTCGTGCAGCTCTACATGCGCGGGTGGGACGCGCACGGCAACCTGCCCGGAGAGATCCGCAAGCAGTGCGAAGCCGTGGACCAGCCGATCGCAGCGCTGATCACAGACCTTCGCCGCCGTGGACTGCTCGACGACACGCTGATCGTCTGGGGCGGCGAGTTCGGGCGCACGGTCTACAGCCAGGGCGGGCTCAGCAAGACCAATTACGGCCGCGACCACCACCCGCGCGCGTTCACCATGTGGATGGCAGGCGGCGGCGTCAACCGCGGCCACGTCCACGGGGAAACCGATGACTTCGGCTACAACATCGTCCGTGACCCTGTGAGCGTTCACGACCTGCACGCCACCCTCTTGCACTTACTGGGGTTTGACCACGAGCGGCTTACATACCGACACCAGGGCCGAGACTACCGCCTTACGGATGTCTTCGGCCGCGTCGTCCCCGAGCTCATCTCCTAGACGCCCACATGATCTCTGAAGTTAACGCAGACACGCTGCTGCAGGTGTTCGGCCGGTTTCATATCGTCCTGCTGCACCTCCCGATCGGCTTGATCCCGGGGATGATCCTCCTGGAGTTTGGCGCCCTGCTGCTCGGTCGCCCCGCGCCAAAGGGAGCCATCATGACGCTTTCGGTCCTGACCGCCGTCGTGGCCGCGCTGGCGTTCGCCTCCGGCTGGGTGCTGGGCGCGGAGCCGCGGACCCCCGCCAAGGAGGCCCTGATCGCCACGCATAAGAACTTCGCGATCGCGATGACCGCGCTCTGCGTGCTCCTTCCGATCATGGCGGCCTTCACGCGCCGCCGCGCCTACCGAGTCGGCCTCCTCGGCGCGCTCGCGCTGTCGGTGGTGACTGGGCACTACGGCGGCGAGGCGGTGCACAAGAGTAACTACCTCTTCAAGCCCCTTGAGCGACGCGCGGCGGCCACGTCACAGGCCGCCGACAACGCGGGGACGACGCCCCCAGAGGTCGCCAGCCGCTACGACCGCGAGGTCGCGCCCATCATGGAGCGCTGCTGCACGTCGTGTCACAACGCGGACGACTAGGAGGGCGACCTCGACCTCACCAGCCACGCGCTCGTGATGGAAGGGTGGGGGGACGAGAAAATCGTCACGCCTGGCGACCCAGATCAAAGCATCATGATCGAGAGCTTCGAGCTCCCGATCGATGACGAGATGCACATGCCGCCAGCTGACGAGCCGCAGCTGACACCCCAGGAGCTCGCGACACTTCGAAAGTGGATCCGCGACGGCTGCCCAAAGTGAGGAGATTCGACGCCGGCGCTCGCTAGATGAGCGCGCATTCCACGCCGGCCGGTTGAGCCACACCGTCAAACGAGCCAAACTGCTCACGTGCGTAGGCTGCCCCTCCTCACTCTGCTCTACCTCGCAGCATGCGCCGCCCCCGGGGCGGGCGCGTCTCGCGGTTCGCACCGGCTGATCGAACCGCCCCAGGTGACGCGCGCCGTCGACTTGCCGCCGGGCACGAGGATCGCAGCCGCGACCGCGGGCGCGTTCCCAGAGCAGCCAGCGTGGGCCGCAGTGCGCACGTGGTGGCGCGAGTCGATCGCCCAGACGCGGAGGTGGAGCGTCGCGACTGCGCGCACCACAGAGACGCGCCAGCTGCTCCTGCGATACGTTGACGAGACCGGAGAGCTCACCGCGAGCCTTCTCGGCGCCGACACGGAGCTCCCGCTCGCGTCCCGCCCTATCCCCCCAGCTGCAGACAGCGCGCAGCTGTCAGGAGCCCTGGACCGCCTCGCGTGGGCGGCGCGCTTGGCGCTAGGAGAGCAAGTATCGCGCCCCGTGCCGGTGGCGCTCGTCACCTCGGCGGATCCTCGCGTCGTCGCCGCCGTCGACGACGCGGCAGCACTCGTAGAGACTGGGGCGTTCGCCGACGCGTACGCGGCGCTCCGCAGCGCTCGCCGCCTCGATGGCGGCGCCCCCTTCGTCTTGAGCCCGCTGGCTGCGCTGGAGCTCCTGCGCGGCGAAGCTGCGCAGGCGCAGGCGATCAGCCGCGAAGCCGCGCGCTATCCAGCACGTTGCGCGCCGACGACGCAACACCAGATCGCACGCACGCTGCTCCTCGCCAGCGCCGCCCTCGCGCCGACACGAGCGCACAGCGTCGACCTGGAGCTGAGGCGGTTCGCGCGCGTCGCGCGTGGCGAGCGCCCGCATGACGACGAGGTGATCTATACAGAAGCGCTCGCGCTCAACTTCCTCGGAGATTTTGCCGCTGCGAAGCCGCTGCTAGAAGCGCTCCACAAGAGGCAGCCGCAGCGAGCCTTCATCGCCTACCACTTAGGCTGGGCCTGCCTGGGCACAGGCGAAGCGGACGCCGCCGCGCGACACCTGGCCGCTGCCGGCCGAACCCTCCCGACCCCGTGGATGCTGTTGCCGCGCTGCATCGCGCTGTACGCCGCCGGTCGCGGCGAAGAGCTCGCGGAGGTGCTGGAGGACGCAGCAGCTAGCACCGCGCGCGGCCGGGTCATGACGCACCAGGTATTGCGGATGCAGGCCGCGCACGCGCTACTTGATGGCCGCCCGGAGGATGCCAGAGCGCGACTAGTAGCGAACCTTCGGCACCTGGTCCAAAATCCACTCGAGCTCGACCAGCGGGCGGGCGAATTCGCTGAAGCGGGTGCTGTGCTCATACGTATCGGCGGCGCACCAGAGCTCCCCGCGCTGCTCGCAGCCGCCCAGAAGCTACCGATTCAAGCTGCGACCAAGGACGCCGTCGCGTTCGTCGGCGGCATGGACCAGATCGCGCGCACCGGCCGGCGGTCGCGCCCCCTTGAGGCGTCGCTTTCCCGAAACGGAGCTAGCGCTTGGGGGCTCCTGCTGGCGGCCTACGCGCACGAGCGAGAAGGCGAGGTCGGCGCGATGCAGACCGCTCTGGCGCGCGCTGCCCGCCTGTCTTCCTCGCCGATGACAAAGGCGCTGCTCGCTAAGAGCCTCCGGAGCGTAGGCAAAGCCGAAGAAGCCGATCGCCTTCGAGACACCCTCCGGCGCGAGATGCTGGAGTTTCATCTTCGCGCGCGCTGCCTTCATCCGATCTTCGGACCCGAGCTCGCTTACGCGTTCCTTGTGCGGTGAACCCGGACGCCCCTCAACCCAAGAGCAGCAAGCGGCACGTCCCAGCTTCACGCATTCCGGCGGCCTCGTATGCGCGCCGCGCCGGCGCGTTGTGCGCCGCGACGTGGAGCGACGCAGGCGTGTCATTCGCAGCCATCGCGCCGGCGACCAACGCCGTCGCGTAGCCGCGGCGACCGGGCTCCGGGAACGTATAGACGCCCACCAGGACAACTCCCCCGGGTCCTTCGCTTCCCAGGTCTAGCTTGCACCAAAGCTCGCCTGGCGGACCGAGCACCAACGTCGCGCCCTCGCGGCAGCGCTCATCAATCGTGCGGTAGAGCCAGCGGCGATCCACCCGATCGGGCGCAATGTTCAAGTCGCTGGCGTTGAGGGCCAACGTCGCGCGCGCGAGGCGCTCACGGTCGGCGCGAACCGGCTTTCGCACGTCCGCCCGGGCCCCGAGTGCGCCCGCGTCGGCGCGACCGCCGACGTAGTAGACCTGGTCTCGGTGCGCTAGCACGGACCGCCCGACACGGGCACGTATGCCGTCGATCACCGCGGCGTCGCCCAGCGCAATGCGCCACGCATATCGGCTAGCGAGGACCCGCCCGACCACGTCGTCCTCAAACCCGCGGCTGCCGTCCGACGACACCAAGACCAGATTCCCTCGAGGCCCGAACCACGCGATCGCAGCGACCGACCCGTCCCGGTCGAAGACCCACCCGTCAGCCACGCCCGCGGCGAGCGCTTTCACCCCGTAGGCGCCGCGTACCCCCTGGGAACGCGGGAACTCCGCCGCGGCGTCGTCGCCGCGGCGCAACTTGCGCGCACGAAATCCCACTGATTCGACCAACGCCTCAAGAATCCAATGCCAGCGTCCGATCCACAACGGAGATCTCAATCCCAAGGACAGACCGATGGACACATACGACTTTCTGGCCGACCCGCGCGCGCTGACGATGCAGGAGCGGTTCGCTGCGCGTGAGCGCATGCAGGCGGCCCAGCGACGCTGGCTGTCCCGCATCCGAGACCTCGCCGAAGCCCCGCAGCCCGAAGATGACTTCCCGGCCTTCCTGCTCGAAACCCGACCGTTCCACCAGCTCGCGAGAGCCCTCAACGGCGCCGCTCGCGCGAAGGACCTGTCGACCGAGGACGCGGATCAGCTCGCGTGGTTCATCCGGGCGTTCGCCGACTACATGCGCACCCGTGACGGCGAAGAGATCTTTCCGGCCCTGCATCGCTTGACCGGCTGAGGGTCAGGGGCGCAGGCGCGCCGCGACGGCGAGCATCTCGTCGAGCGGCAGGGGAGGCCCGTCGAGGCCTGGGACCTGCCCAGGCGCGTCAGTAGGGATCAGGTGCACGTGCGCGTGCCTGACCGCCCAGCCGATCACGCTGACGCAGACGCGCGCACATGGCAGACGCGACCGCATCCGCCGCGCGACCCGCTGAACAAAGGTCCAGAGGCGCGCGTGCGCCTCCTCGTCGAGGTCAAGCACCGAGTCGACCACCGCCGTCGTGCAGACGACGACGTGCCCGCGGGCGACCGGCCGCTCGGCCAGAAACGCGACGTGATGCGGATCTCGCTCGACGATCTGAACGGCTCGGCGCCCGCTGACGACGTCCTCAAGCGTCTCGCTCAATTGCCGCCCGCCAGCGCGCGAGCCAACAAGGCCGCGTCCGTTACGGGAGCTTTGCAGGTCCCGCGACGGCAGACATAGGCGCAAGGCTCAATGTCCACCCGCCACTTGCCACGGAAGACCGGCGAGAGCCCCTCCAAGGACTCGGCGTTCGAAGCATGCAACGGGGCGACGACGACGCCCATCCGAGTGGCACGCCACGCGACGGCAAGCAGCGCCTGCGTGCGAGGGTCGGCCGGCGGCCCGGCGACCACAACCTCAACCGGTCGGGCGAGGTGGAACTGCGCGGCAGACATCAACGAGGGCGCTGCTGCGGCGCCCGCCGCGAGCAGCGCGTGGTGCGCGCGGAGCACATCGACCCCCCTCTCATACACAGAGGAGTCGCCGAGCAGCGACCCTGCGCGGAGCAAGGCGCGCGCCGCCATCGCGACGCCCGAAGGGGTCGCCCCTTCGTCCGCGCGCTTAGCGCGCGCGAGGAGCTGCTCGTGGTCATCTGCGCAAAAATAGAACGACCCGTCGGCTGCGCCGAAGCGCGCGCCCATGACCGAGAGGACCTCGCGCGCCGCACTTAGCCACAACGGGTCGCCGTCGCACTCGAACAGCGACAAAAGGCCGTTCGCTAACGCCGCGTGATCTTCCAAGAAACCCGGGAGCCCCGCTCCCGCCGCGTGCCAAGACCTCAAGACCCGGCCCCTGTCCACACACTTGGCCAGCAGGAACCGCCCCGCTCGCTTGCCGGCGTCGAGGTATCGCTGCTCACCGAGCAGCCGGTAGCCGGCGCAAAACGCCTCGATCGCGAGGCCGTTCCATGCGACGAGGACCTTGTCATCAACAGGCGGCCGCGGCCGCTGCTCCCTCGCAGCCAACAACGCCGCACAGCTCGTCGCAAAGTCGGCGTCGTCGGGCCGCTCAGCGCTCATCGTCAGGACGTTGCGACCCTCCCAGTTGCCTCGCTCGGTCACGCCGAAGACCCCCCGCACACGCTCAGCCGCTTCGCCTAAGACCGCGTCGACTTGGGCACGTGTCCAGACGTAGTAGCGACCCTCGCCACCATCAG
>JAYYEE010000437.1:0-4153 GCA_036160175.1 Planctomycetota bacterium | reverse complement strand
CTGCTGGTCGACGTCGTAACCGATTACTCGGAAGCCAGCTGTGAAGAAGGCGCGGAGCAGCGGCAGGCCGACGTATCCCAGACCGACGACGCCGATCGACGCGGTGCGGTCCTGGAGCTTCTGGCGGAGGTCGGATGCAGGGTTGTTGGCGGCCATGGTTGTCTGACTAGGAGTATCCCTACATCGGCTGATGGGCCAGCTTGTGCTGACAGTTGCTTGCCGAATGGGGCCTGACGGGCGGACCCGGCGCAAAGCACCCATAGCACCGTCGCTGCCCCTGAGGCTTGGACTATGAGAATCACCTGCTCGAATGACGGGCGCGGAGGTCTTACACAGCCGCCGCAGGCCGAACGTGAACATCTACTACTCGGACCCCTTCACCTTTCCGCTGCCGCCAAAGCACAGCTTCCCGTCGGAGAAATACAGGATGCTGCGCGCGCGCGTCGAGCGCTGGCCTGCGTCTACGGGCGTAGAGCTGCTGTTGGCGCCGCGTGCTTCCGAAGACGAGCTGAGGCTCGTGCACAACGCAGACTACCTCGCGCGCTTCGCGACGGGGCGGCTCGGCGACGTCGAGATGAAGCGGATCGGCTTCCCTTGGAGCCCTGAGCTAGTCGAGCGCTCCTTGCGAAGCTGCGGCGGGACGGTCGCCGCTGCGCGGCATGCGGCGCAGGCTGGCCGCGCGGCCTATCTGGCGGGCGGGACCCACCACGCGCGCGCCGACCGCGGCGCGGGCTACTGCGTTTACAACGACTGCGCCGTCGGGGCTCGCGTGCTGCAGCGCGAGGCCGGCGTCGCGCGTTTGTTGATCGTCGATACAGACGTGCACCAGGGCGACGGTACGGCCGCGATCTTCGCCGGTGACCCAGACGTGTTCACGCTGTCGGTGCACGGCGACCAGAACTTCCCGGCGGAGAAGGCGCGCAGCGACCTCGACGTCGCGCTGCCTACTGGGACCGGCGACGAGGCCTACCTGGACGCGCTGCGCGCCGCGTTCGCCGCGGCCGTCGAGCGGGCTCGGCCCCAGTTCGTCTTCTATCTCAGCGGCGCCGACGCGTTCGTCGGAGACCGCTTCGGCCGCCTGTCTCTGAGCAAAGCGGGCCTGCGCCAGCGGGACGAGCTGGTGCTGGGGGAGCTCCGCCGGCGCGGGCTGCCGCACGTCACCGTGATGGGTGGCGGCTATGGCAAGGAGATCGCAGACAGCGTCGACGTCTACGAGGCCACCGTCGCGGAGACCGCTCGCTGAGGGCGCGCGGCGGTTCTCAGCGGTGCGCTCTGCCGGTGACGTGGACGGTCTTCAGGCGCACGAAGCCCAGCGACAGGTGCGTGCCGAGCCAGTCCCAGAGGTTGGGGCCCGCAGTGACGCGGAAGTCGGTCACCTCGGTCGCGCCGGCGCAGCGCTCACGCAGCAGCGCGGCGACCTCTGGCTGCTTCTGCCCAAAGAGGCCGTGCACATACATCACGTGCTTACTCTTGAGTTCGAACACTTGGCCGCCGCCGCGCGGTCCAGCGTCGGCGCGAACTGGGAACGGGACCTCGCCCAGGTCGTAGCGCAGCGAGCTGCACGATGCCGCGAAGAGCAGGAAGAGCGGCCACGCCGCGCGCAAGACGTTTCTCATCGGGTCTCCGGCTTACCTACGGAAGGAACTTCTTCGCCTCGCTGAGCTTTCGCGGCAGGTACTCTTCGATGACGAAGTTCAGGCCCCACTTCGCGAGCGCCTGCTGCTCGGCGCGGACGCCCATCTTGAGCATCTGCTGGATGGCCTTTTGCCACTCCTTGTGGGCTTGGAAGAACGGGTCGTTTTTGAGCGCGTCCTTGGCGCGCTTGATGTCGACGTCCTTCAGCGGGTGCGTCGCTTGCTCGAGCTTGAAGTCGATGATGTCCTGCGGCGTGACGCCGAGGTAGCGCGCCCGCGGCACGCAGAAGAACTTGTTGAGGTGGACGGCGTTGCCCGACCCCACCTTGAGCGTGCGGTAGATGTTTGAGATCCCGTACGGATCGCAATCGTTAAAGCAGTAGACGGGCAGGTTCCGATCGTCCGACAGCTTGCGGATGAAGCGCCGCGTCGCGCGCGACGGAACGCCCTGGGTGCCGACCAGGATGCAGTTGGCCGTCCGCCAGTATTTGTGGTGGCTGAGCCGGTCGAACATGCCGCCCGTCTCGACGACCAGCACGAACTTGGCCTTCGACTCGAAGGTGAGGTGCTCGACCGAGCGCGGGATCTGATACGCGCTCGAGCCCATCCGCGTGCAGTCGTGCCGGATGACCTCGCCGTCTTCAGGGTCGCGGTCGATCACCACCAGCTGTCCCGCGACCGAGCCGCCGTGGTCTTCTGGGCGGAAGCGCAGCTGCTCTCGCGCGACACCCTCGAGGCTGAACAGGGCCTCGATGTCGTCCATCACGGTGTCCGACTCGGGCTGGTCTTTGAACTTGGCCTCGCCCCAGTTCTTCGAGATGTAGTAGGCCTCTCGCTTCGTCGCGAAGTCGTCGTCCTCGACCATGGTCTTGCTGAACGACATCAGCTTCAGCGTCTGCGCGAACGTCTTGACCGTGTTGACGGTCAGCGTGCGCTCGATGCGGTTGCGCCCCATCTGGAAGCCGCCCTTCTTGTCGTAGCGCGCGTTCTTCAGTGAGCGCTCGGGGAACTTCAGCTCCGGCTTGCCGAGCTTCTGGATGCGCGCGTAGACGTGTTCAGCGCACTTGTTGATCTCCCCGACCGTGACCTGGTCCAGCTTGGACATAGGCTTCCGCTTCTTGTCTGCGGCCGCAGGCTTCTTCGTGATCTTCTTGGTCTTCTTGGCTGCCATGGCTTCTGATCGGGCTCTGACCAGCCCGGTTCGGCCCGATCGTAGCCAAGGCGCCGGGGAGATCGCAGGTAGAAATGGACGGCAAGCGAGCGCCATCGACGACCGACGAGGGGCCCCAGTCACCGCCGCGTGGACTGTTGTCCACGGCCCGCCGGCTCGGACCAGGCCTGATCGTCGCTGGCTCGATCGTCGGCTCGGGCGAGCTCATCGCCACGACCAAGGTCGGCGCAGAGGCTGGCTTCTCGCTCCTCTGGCTGATCGTGATCGGCTGCGTCGTCAAGGTTTTCACCCAGGTTGAGTTCGGCCGCAGCGCCGTCTGCCAGGGGCGGAGCGCGCTGCGGCTGCTTGACGACCTCCCTGGACCTCGGTGGCGAGGCAGCTGGGCCGTCTGGCTCTGGGTTGCGATGACCTTGCTGACCCTCGCCCAGCAGGGCGGGATCGTCGGCGGCGTCGGACAGGCGCTGGCGATGGCCGCGCCGTTAACGGAGGCGGGCGCGGGGATTCAGGGGTTGCAGGACGACCTCGTCGGGCTCCAAGTCCGAGCGGCGACGCAGCCACTGCTCGTCGACAGCGCGGACGCGCTGGTTGAGAGCCAGCGACTGCAGGCGGAGATCAGCGCGCGCGGCGGCGCGCCGGACGCGATCATCTGGGCCGCGATCTTGACGGCGCCGACGGCGGTCGTGCTCGTGATCGGCCGCTTCACCCTGATTCAGCTGTTCGCGACGGCGATGGTGGTGGCCTTCACGATCGTCACGGTGCTGACGGTTGTGCTGCTGCAGCGGCAGCCGAGCTGGGCGATCGGGGTAGATGAGCTGCTCGGAGGCCTGTCGGGCGCGTTGCCTGAAGTTGGCGACGACGGCCGCTCGCCCACTGGGACCGCGCTCGCGGCGTTCGGGATCATCGGCGTCGGCGCTGCGGAGCTCGTCATGTATCCCTACTGGTGTCTGGAGAAGGGCTACGCGAAGTGGACGGGGAGCGCCGAAGACAGCGACACTTGGCGCGCGCGCGCTCGCGGCTGGCTCCGGGTCATGCAGTGGGACGCTTGGATGTCTGCGGTCGTGTACACCTTCGCCACGGTCGCGTTCTTCCTGCTCGGCGCGGCGGTGCTCGGTCGCGCAGGGCTCAACCCCGAGAAGGGCGCCATGGTGCGCACGCTGGCGCAGATGTACGTGCCCGTGTTCGGCGAGTGGGCGCGCCCAATGTTCTTGGTCGGCGCCTTCTGCGTGCTCTACTCGACCTTCTTCGTCGCTAGCGCCGGGCTCGCGCGCATCGCCGCCGACTGCGTGATCGTGCTCGGCGTCACGCAGGACACGGAGGCGGCGCGGCGACGCTGGACGCGCGTATTTAG
>JAYYEE010000436.1:0-5753 GCA_036160175.1 Planctomycetota bacterium | reverse complement strand
AGGCGTGGCAGCAGAGCAAGCACGCGCACGCCTGCCAGACGCTCCTCGACGCCGAGAACGACCCGCAGCGCTACGGCGGGCCCGTGACCAAGTACCCCGACTGTGTCAGCTGCCACGTCGTCGGCTACGGGCAGGAGAGCGGCTTCATCAACGCGGAGGAGACCGCCCACCTCACCGACGTCGGCTGCGAGCGCTGCCACGGCCCGGGGCTCGACCACGTCACCAGCGGCGGCGCCAAGAAGCTCGGGATCATCGGCGGCGTGACCCCCTCGGTCATGTGCACCCAATGCCATGACTACGAGCAGTCCCCGGAGTTCGTCTACGGCGACCGCTGGAAGGTCATCGCGCACGGCAAAGAGCCCAAGTAGCTCTGTCCAGCCGCTCGGCGGACTCAGGCGTGACCAGCGCGGCCCAGCCGCTACATTGCTGGCATGTCGAACTCATCCCGTCGTGACTTCTTGCTAAGCAGCGCCGCCATCGGCGGCGCTGCAGCGCTCGCCGCCTGCCAGTCGGCGAGGCCTTCGATCCGCCCGCGCAAGCCCGGCGACCGACTTCGCATCGGCGTCATCGGCTGCGGCGGCAAGGGGCTGAGCGACATGCGGGCCTGCGCCAAGGAGCACGACATCGTCGCGCTGTGCGACGTCGACGACGACCGGGCGAAGGCTGCCCGGAGCGACCACCCTGACGCGCCCTACTACCACGACTACCGCGAGATGCTCGACAAGGAGCAGCTCGACGCCGTCACCATCAGCACGCCGGACCACACCCACGCTGGCCCTGCGCTGATGGCGATGTCGAAGGGGATCCACGTCTTTGTCCAGAAGCCGCTGACGCACACCGTCGCCGAGGCCCGCTTGCTGCGGGACGCGGCGCGCAAGAGCGGCGTCATCACGTCGATGGGCAACCAAGGAACCTGCCTCGACGGGCTCCGCAGCGCCGTCGAGTGCGTGCGCGCCGGCGCGATCGGGACCGTCAGAGAGGTCCACGTCTGGACGAACCGGCCCATCTGGCCGCAGGGGCTTGAGAAGCCGACGCACGTGGACGCGATCCCAGAGTCGCTCCGCTGGGACCTCTGGCTCGGCCCCGCCGCCTGGCGCAGCTACGCCAAGGGCAAGCAGGGCTCGGACTTCAAGGGCTACTGCCCCTTCCAATGGCGAGGGTTTTGGGACTTCGGGACGGGCGCGCTGGGCGACATGGCCTGCCACATCGCCAACATGCCGTTCTACGCGCTGAACCTCGGCGACCCGAGCTGGGTGGAGGCCGAAAGCGAGGGCGCCACCGATTACATGGCCCCGAAGAGCTCCGTCATCAAGTTCCACTTCCCCGCCAAGGGCGACCGCCCGGCGGTCGAGATGACGTGGTACGACGGCGGCAAGCGCCCGCCCCAAGCGCTGCTGCCTGGCGTCAAGCTCCGCTCCGGCGGCTTCCTCCTGGTCGGCGACGCCGGCAAGCTCTACTCCCCGACCGACTACGGCGAACGCTTCGACCTCTACCCGAAGCAGAAGTTTAAGGACTACACGCCGCCGCCGAAGACGCTGCCGCGCTCACCCGGCATCCACAAGGAGTGGCTCGACGGCATCCTCACGGGCACGCAGCCCATGGCGAACTTCGAGTACGCCGCGCCGTTCACCGAGTCGATCCTGCTCGGCAACCTCGCGATCCGATGCGGCAAGCGCATCGAGTGGGACGCGGCGAACCTCCGCGTCACCAACGACGAATACGCCAACTCGCTGGTGCAGAAGGAGTATCGCCGCGGCTTCGAGCTGACGCGCGTCTAGGCGGCCGCGTGCCGGGCCTCAGCGCCCGGCACCCTTGCAGTGCTGGTCGAGCCAGCTCGCCATCTCGGCGAGGCAGTGCAAGACGGACTGGCGCCCGCGGTAGCCGTGCGATTCAAACGGCAAGAAGCACAAGCGCGCCGTCGCGCCGTGCCCCTTGAGCGCACCGTAGAGGCGCTTGCTCTGGATCGGGAACGTGCCTGAGTTGTTGTCGTCCTGCCCGTGGATCAGCAGGATCGGCTCGTTGATCTTCTGCGCGTGCATGAACGGCGACATCGCGAAGTAGATCTCCGGCGCCTCCCAGAAGGTCCGCTCTTCGTTCTGGAAGCCGAACGGCGTCAGCGAGCGGTTGTAGGCGCCAGACCGCGCGATGCCGCAGCAGAAGAGGTCGCTGTGCGCGAGCAAGTTGGCCGTCATGAACGCGCCGTAGCTGTGGCCCGCCACGGCGACCTTCTCGGTGTCGACGCAGCCCTCCCCGGCGAGCGCCTTGATGGCAGCGCGCGCGTTCATGCGCACCTGCTCGACGAACGTGTCGTTGGCGCTACGCCGCGGACCGACGATGGGCATCGACGCGTTGTCGAAGACCGCGTAGCCCCTGAGCAGCATGAACAAGTGCGAGCTGCCGCGCATCCGGAGATAGCGGTTCGGCGTCGCGCGGACCTGCCCCGCGTCGCTCGCCTTGGTGTATTCGCGCGGGTAGGCCCACAGCAGACAAGGCAGCTTGTCCCCGTCCTTGTAGCTCGGCGGGAGGTAGAGCGTGCCGTTCATCGGTACGCCGTCCTCTCGCTCGTAGCGGACCAGGCGCTTCTCGATCTTCGCCGTGTAGTCGGCGGCGAGGTCCACCGCCCGGTGCAGGAGCTGCCGGCGCCCGGTGTCACGGTCGAGGTAGAGCAGCTCAGGCGGCGCGCTCGGGCTCTCGCTGCGGATCAGTAGCTCACGATCGCTGCCGTTGATCATGCCCAGCACCGTCTCATAGCGCTCGAGCCCAGAGCGGAAGAGCTCTCGCTTCTCCCCGGACGCGACGTCCCAACGGACCAAGAAGGGTCGGTTCCCCTCAGGCGACGCGCCGACGCCGCTCAGCAGGAGTTGCTGGCCCCGCTGTCGCAGCACGCTCCGGCCGTCCCGCGTGCGCTCCACCATCGGCCGCCCTGGGTCGCTGTATGCGTCCTGCCTCGACCGCTCGTAGAGGAGCTCGCCGGACTCTCCCGGCCGCGTCAGGTCTCGCCGCCACACCCGCTCGGTGCGCGACTTGCGGTCGGACTCGCTCGTCAGGACCAGCTGCCCGTCGCCGCCGAACTGGACCGCGCCGGCGCGGAACTCGGTCTTGTACCAGAGCCGCGGCGTGGCGTCTGGCGCCGTCAGCAGGAACGCGAAGTCCCGGTGCGGGGCTGCCACCTTGGGGTCGCCTTCGTCCTGCGCCTCGAACCAACAGAGCGCGCGCTGCGCCGTCGGCACCCAGCGAACGCTGCGCGGCCCGCGCTGCACGCCGCCGATCGGGATCGCGTCGTTGAGCCGCTGCTCGGTGATCGTCCGCTGAACCTCACCGGACATGTCCACCACCTCGACGCGCCGAGGGAAGCGGTAGACGGGGACGACGAACGAGAACGGGCGCTCGATCGCCTCGACGAGCAGCAGCGTGCCGTCCGGCGACGGCGTCGCGCGCGCGTACATCCGCGGCGCGCCGACCTTGGCGACCTCACCCCCGTCGACCACCACGAGCTGGCTGCGACCGTAGAACTCCAGCAGGTCCTCGTCGTGGCTGTCCTGCAGCAGGTCTTGGTAGGTGCGCACCTGCGCGTTTTGGCTGCGGACCGTCTGCTGGATGATCGGTCCGGCGGGGACGCGCGGCCGCTGAGGTGTCGCGCCCGCGACCACCGCGCGGACGAGCAAGCGCCGCTGGTCGGGCATCCACTGCACCGGCGTGCCGAGCACTTGGTTGACCCGCACGCCTTCGACCAACTTGGGCGCGGCGTCCCATGGGTCACAAACGTACAGCTCCGCGCCGCCGTCTCGCTCGCGCAGCAGCGCGAACGCGCGGTCGTCAGCCGACCAGATCGGCGCGCCCCAGTGGTCTGCCTCGATGGGGACGCGGTGCACGTCGCCCGCCGGGAGCTTCTGGATCGTCAACGCGGTCGTGCGCGTGCTCAGCTGCCTGCCCCAGGTCGCGCCGTCGATGCGCATGCCCGCGAGCTTCAAGTGCGGCCGCGCGATGACCTCGAGGTCCGGCAACGCCTCTCGCGTGCGCATGACCAACATACCCCCCTGCGGCGAGAGCGACGCAGCAGGCTGCGCCGGCGCGGTCACGATCGACGTGATCGTCGATCCTGGGTCGAGCCACCCAGAGGGCACCTGAGCCGCGAGCGCGGCAGCGCAAGAAAGCGTCAACGAAAGACGACCGAGCCTCAGTGCATACAGCATGTTCACCTCAGGCTCCGGTTTACGACCTGAGGCGGCCCGCTGCACGCCGCGGGGCGTGATTTGGCGAGCCTGTCACATTCGGCGCGGCGCGCCGATCAGCGGTCCGCGATCGTGTCGAGCCGCTCGCGGTGCTTGGCGGCGAAGGTCTCGCGGAAGTCGTTGCCGTCGACGAAGTCCAGGCGGCTGTCGCATGGGCGACGGCTGAGGAGCTCCACGTCGATCAGGTTGAAGACGATCTCGCCGAAGTCGCTGGCGTCCCGAATCCCCCAGCGCTCAAAAACGAGCGCGCCCATCGGGCCGAACTGGTCCGCGGCGTATTCCTTGATGCCGACGAGCAGCTCACGGCCGCCCACGTGACGGTCCTCGCCCGTGAGCTGGTCACGGCCGAAGTGCGTCATGGTGTAGTCCAGCGCGTCCAGGACGAAGTAGTAGGCGTGCCGCGAGAACCTGCGGTCCTGCCGACGCACCGTCTGGATCTTGTCTTCGAGGAGGTCTTGCTCAGTTGCGGTCATCTACACGGTCCCTCTTCGGACGAATCGGAGGCGCATGTCCTCCGTTATCGACACATCGAGAACCGCCCTTGAGCACCACGAAGTGACCGCTTCGTCGCGCCATCCCCGAGTCCACGCGCCGCGGCGCGCGCCCTGGCTGCCTCGCCGCTGGCAGGCGACCAACCTGCCGTACGAGGCCCACGGGACGCGTCAAATCAGCTGCACGAGGCAGGCGCTGAGCACCTGCTCCGGCGGGATCAAGAGGTCCAGATCCCGCTCTGCCTGCAGCGTTTGTTCGAGCCACGTCGTCCATGGTTCCAGGGAGGCGGAACCGTAGGAACCGTCCCCCGACGCCGCAACCCTGTCCCGCTGCTGGCGAAGTTCGGCCCGCAGCAACCAGAGGAACAATCGAGCGATCTGGACCTCGTCCCGCTTCTCCTCGGCGCCCTTCAGGGCCTCCTGGGCCGTCGCGATGGGGCGCAAATTGTGGGTCGTGGCCAGCCACTGACGCACCAGATCATGGAGTTGTACCGCCTGTTCGGTGGACGCGGCCAGGGCCTGGCCGAGGCTGCCGTTGGCGAGGGGTACGATGACATCGAACCGTGCAAAATGCTGTGGAAATCTTTGCTCAAGCTCTCCACGCAGCACCTCTGGCGACAGTGGCAGCACCCGGAGCCGCTGGACGCGGGATCGAACGGTCTCCAGCAGCTGCTCGGGCCGCGACGTCTCCAAGAGCAGGAAGGTGTCCGCGCCGGGCTCTTCGAGCGTCTTGAGCAGCATGTTCTGCCCGTCTTCCTCGATCCGGTTGGCCTCGATGAAGGTCGCGACGCGCGCGCCGCCTTCCATCGCGTGCTGTAGCAGGCGGTCCTGCACGGCGCGCACCTGATGCACCGTGATGCGGTGGAAGCTCGTCTCCTTCTTGATGAACTCCTCGTCGTCGCGTGGTCGACGCACCACCTGCACGTCAGGGTGCAGGTCATTCGCGATCCGGGTGCAGGTGCGGCACATGCCGCAGGGCTCATCCGGGTCGAGCTCGGAGGGACAGAGCAGCGCCGCGGTGAGGTACTGC
>JAYYEE010000435.1:0-7110 GCA_036160175.1 Planctomycetota bacterium | reverse complement strand
TGGCGTCGGATTGACCCCGAGTCGGTCGGGGAGTGCACGGGCGTCGGTTACTACTTTGCGCAGCGGCTGCGTCGCCGCCTCGACGTGCCGGTCGGCGTGATTGATGTCTCGTGGGGCGGCACCCTCGCGCAGTTCTGGGTGTCCAAGCCCCGGCTGCGTGCGATCGCGTCGGTGCAGCCGATGTTCGCGCAGTTCGAGCGGGAGCTCTCCGAGTGGCTCGAGGCCGGCGCCGAAGCGGGCGCGCGCGAGCGCTACGCCGAGGCGGTCGCCGAGTGGGAGCGGGCGCGGGACGCGGCGAAGGAGGCTGGCGAGAAGGCCCCGCGGAAGCCTGGCTTCGGCCCCTACGAAGACCCACGCACCAAGCGCCATCCCGGCGGCGGCTACGACGGGATGCTCGCGCCGCTGCGCGGCCTAAGCGTGCGCGGCGCGCTCTACTTCCAAGGCGAGAACAACGCGTTCGGCGACATGTATCTGCCCTTTCCAGACACCTACCCGGCGGTCATCGAGGAGTGGCGTGAGCTGTTCGGGAAGGCCGCGCTGCCGATGGGGCTGATCCAGATCGGCGGCTGGAGCACGCGCCGCTCCATGGCCTATGACATGAACCACCACACCAACGTGGTGCGTGAGGTGCAGCACGACACGTGGCAGCGGACGCCGGGCACGGGCTTGATCGTCACGTTCGATCTCAACTCCAACAGCAACATCCACCCAGGCCACAAGCGTCCGGTCGGGGATCGGGCCGCGCGCTGGGCGCTCGCCGAGGTCTACGGGCTGCCGGGCCATGACAAGCGGCCGCTGCGCTGGCGGGGGCCGGTGTTCGCGTCGGCCGAGGCGGGCGACGGCAAGGTCGTGGTGCGGTTCGAGGCGGGCACGGCCGACGGCCTGCGCCTAGACAAGAACCAGCCGCTCGGCTTCTACCTCGCGGGAGAAGATCAGGTGTTCCACGTCGCGACCGCGCGGGTCTTCGATAAGACCGCGCTCGAAGTGCGATGTGAGGCCGTGCCCGCGCCCGTCGCGGTGCGCTATGCGTGGAGCAACCTGCCGCTCGGCAGCTTGATGAACAGCAAGGAGCTGCCCGCGTATCCGTTCCGCAGCGATGCGTGGCCGCTGCACCCTCACCGCTCGGACGGTCAATACCAGCGGCGGTGACGCGGCGGCGACCTCAGCGCAAGCGGTGGCGGTCTGCGAAGTCCATGTAGTGCAGCCAATCAGCGCGGAGGAGGTCGTGCTTGCCGCTCCGCAGGTGATACCCGATGCGTCCGTGCGCGGGCGCGTCGACAGCCGGGAGCTCTTCGGCCGGCAACCCGTCGTCGCAGAGCAAGCGGTAGACGGGGTCGGCGCCGCGCGCGGAGAAGAACTCGCCGGCCGGGTCGGCCCACGCGTCCTTGGCGGCGCTCGCGACGTAGACCGGGCGCGGCGCGCAGAGCGCGATGAGCAGGTGCTGGTCGACCGGCAGCGACGACTCTCGGTCGGCATAGCCGTGAAACCTCGAACAGAACCAGTGCGGGAAGTTCTTGTTGATGACCGCGACGGTCTCCCCTCGCCGGCGACGTGAATAGGCGGCGCCGCCGCACCCGGAGTTGTTGGAGACCACCATCCAGAAGCGCTCGTCCTGCGCGCCCGCCCAGAGCGCGGTCTTGCCGAGCCGCGAATGGCCGAGGACCGCGACCCGGTTCGCGTCGACGTCGGGGTCCTCTGCGAGCGAGTCGAGGATCCTCGACAGACCCCAGGCCCACGCGCCGATGGCGCCCCAAGCGTCTGGCGCGCGCTCACTGGCGGCTTCATCGACGGCCCCGTGCACGCCGTTCTCGAAGCCGTCGTCGAAGTCTGGATCGATGTCGCCATAGCACGCGGTCACGAGTCCGTATCCGCGCGAGATCATCAGCTCCACGGGCCAGCGCCGCGCTTGGCTGCCGCGCGTCTGCTCGGTCGCGCGATGCTTGGTGACCCCGACGCGCTGGTTGTTCCGCACCCAGCAGGACGCCAGCCGGATGCCAGGGTCGGGGTGCACGGTGTGTTTTCCCTGAAATTTGAGCGCGAGGAATACCGGCGCGGGGGCTTCGCGCGGCTGCAGCGACCCTGCCGCGTCGCTGCTGGCGGCGCGGGGGAGGAAGGCGAGCACGTGGATCTGATCATCGGGGCCGTCGCCGTAGCGCAGGCTCCACTGCTTGCGGACGGCGCGGCCGCGAAGCACGAGGTCCTCCTCGCGTGACTCGGTCGCGAGCGGCCGACCAGCGGGTGCGCGGCCGTAGACGTGGCTGCGGAACAGCTCTAGGACCTCCGGCCGGCGGATCGTCCGCCACTGCTCCGCGTCTTCGATCACGGCGCCGGCGCTTGAGCGCAGTGGATCTGGCTCGCCGATCGGCGCCTCCTGGCAGCGCACGCTGTAGCAGGTCGCCGTGACGCCGAGCGTCAGGGCTAGGAAGGGCACACAGGTGGGCATGCTGCTGAGCGTACGCGCGCTGGGCCTTCGTGCGTAGGTCATGTGTGCCAACTTGCGGCGTTCCGCTTGGGCTGGACTGCAGGCCCCCAAAGATGCTGGCGGAATACGCACTTCCGCCCAGCAAACCTGTGCCGACTAGATGCATAGGTTCTTCCGTCCCGAGTCGGAGACCGGCGCGTCGTTTGCCCGCTCTCCGCAGCCCGCTTGATCCTTGGTCTGCAGTCGAATGCCCGCGTCTCCCGGAACCGTCTCTCTCTCGATCATGAACCAGCTGACTGAGGGCGGCGCGCTCGAGAGCGTGCTCGCTTCGCTGGCGGAGCAATTGACGCGCTGTTATCCGAGAGGCCACGTCACGATCCGCATCGACGGCGGCGTCGGAGCGCAGCCGCACGTCGTGCACGCGACGAGCGCCTCGAAGGACGTGTACTCTGCGCTGCACCTCGCGGCGCCGTGCGTGGTCGACGCTCGAGACGCCTCCCTCAGTGCGTGCGGCGCGGCTGTGTTGCGCCGTGACGTGACGATGCCGTCGGCGTGGGCAGAGCTTCGAGGCGCCGCAGAGTGCTTTGACCTGCGCGCCGTCTCGGTGGCGCCGATCGTCGCAGGCTCGAACGGGGCCGTGGGAGTCGTCGTGATCAGTGAAGCTGGCGACTTGGTGTCGCCAGCGGAGTCCTTCGAGGTCGCGGCGACCGGCGCGCGCCTCGCCGGGACCGTCCTGCGGCGCGCCGCGAACACAGCCGGTCCGCGCCAGCGCTTGCTGGACGGCCCCGTCGGGGGCGGAGGCGGCGCGTCGATCGACGCCGGCGCGGGAGGAGCCGCAGGCGACGCTGCCGGCGCTGCGCGGGTGCTCGTCGTCGAGGAGGACGCCGCGGTAGGGTCGATCATGAAGCGGCTGCTCGTGCGCGACGGGCACGAGGCGAAAGTGGTCGCCGACCCCTTCGAGGCGCTCGACCTCATCGAGGCGGGGGAGGGGGAAATCGACCTCTGCTTCTTCGACTACACGATGCCGGGTCTAGACGGCCTCGCGCTGGCGCGCCGCCTGCGGGGCGCCGGCGTAGACGTGCCGATCGTGATGATCAGCGGGATGGGGGAGGACCACATGCGCAAGGTGTGCGGCGGCGACACCGTGGACGCCTTCGTGTCCAAGCCGTTCACGCCGACGGGATTGCGCGCTGCCATGGGGCAAGCGCAGCAGCGCCGCGCCGCGTCCTGAGGCAGGTCGCGTCAATATCCGGCACCGACTCTGTTCGTGTGCCATCCTTCTCGGTGAGCAGTGTCAGGCGCAGCAGCATGCGAGCCTGGGCGGCGGTCTTGTTGGCCGGCGTCCTGGGGACTGCATGCAGCCGCGGATTCGGCGGTACTCCGGACGTCACGGTGACGCCTGACATCCCCGTCGCGGTCCCGCCGGGGACGGGCATCCTCGCCATCGACATGGCGGGCATGTGGGTCATCGAAGACGCGGTGGTCATTGAGACCAACGCGCCGGTCCCTAACCCGCCGTTCGACGGCACGATGTTCGAGCTGGAGACGACCCGGATCGCGAGCATCGGCGGGCTCAGCGTGGCCCCAGGCGACCTCATCGCTGTGATCGGCTCACCGCTGGTCAGCTACGTCAACCTCATCGAGTCCTCGACGGTGTATTACGGCTTGGTCGTCGATCAGCGCGCGACCGGCGGCCTCCGGATCGAGACCGCGCTCGCTGGCGGGGCCGTGGACGCCAACACCATCTCCGTCGAGGCGTACAACAGCACGCAGTCAGTGACCGATCAGATCCCGCGCTATACGCGCTCCCGCTACGTGCTGGTGCGCACATCGGGCACGACCCCGCTGCTGCACCGACCTGAGGAGCTGGGGTTCGAGGACCTGTTCCGCCGGGCCTTCGGCGGCTTCTGAGGCCGGCGTCCGCGGGCGAGGCGCGGGATGCGCTGCGGGTGACGTGATTCCGCGCGGGCCTCGGCTACGATCCGTTGCTCGCCAATGGAAGCAACTACCCAAGCCGTCTCGCTTGAGCAGGTCGAGGCCCTGCTCGACAAGCCCCTCCTCGAACTCGTCTTCGAGGCAGCCAGCGTGCACCGCGCGCACCACGACCCGCAGAAGGTGCAGTGCTCTCAGCTGCTGTCGATTAAGACTGGCGGCTGCCCCGAAGACTGCGGGTATTGCTCACAGAGCGCGCACCACGAGACGCCGACGGAGCGCGAGCCGCTGATGGACGTCGATCAAGTCTTGGCCGCGGCAAAAGCAGCCCGGATGAACGGCGCCGAGCGTTTCTGCATGGGCGCCGCGTGGCGCTCGGTGAAGAAGGGCGAGCAGTTCGACCGCGTCTTGGAGATGGTCCGCGGCGTCAAGGGATTAGGCATGGAGGCGTGCGTAACGCTCGGCATGCTCGACCAGGAGCAAGCCGCTCAGCTCCACGAGGCTGGCCTCGACTACTACAACCACAACCTCGACACCGGGCGGACTCACTACAAGGAGGTCATTACGACGCGCACCTACGATGACCGCCTCGACACGATCGAGAACGTCCGTAAGGCGGGCATCAACGTCTGCTGCGGCGGCATCCTCGGCCTCGGCGAGCAGCGCCGCGGGCGCGCGGAGCTGCTGCAAGAGCTGGCCAACCTCGACCCGCAGCCTGAGTCGGTCCCCGTGAACACGCTGGTGCAGATCGAAGGGACGCCGATGGAGGGCGCAGAACACCTCGACTGGACCGAGCTCGTGCGGGTCGTCGCCGCCGCCCGCGTCCTGATGCCGAAGACGGCGGTGCGGCTCTCGGCGGGCCGCACGGACCTCGACGAGGCGACCCAGGCGATGTGCTTCCTCGCGGGCGCGAACTCGATGTTCGTCGGCGACGAGCTGCTCACGACGCCGAACCCGGCGCCGTCGACCGACGCGGCGCTGCTGAAGAAGCTGGCGATCAACGCGGCGCCGGCGACCGAGGACGCAGCGGGCGCTTAGGCCGTGAGCGACGACCGGCTCGACGAGGAGCTGCTGCAGGCGCTCGAGGCGCGCGCGCGCCGCGGACTGAAGCGCGAGACTACGCTGGACGGATCGGTCCCGGGCGTCGACTTCGGGAGCAACGACTACCTCGGCCTCTCGCGGGACCCTGCGATCGCAGAGGCCATGGTCGCCGCGCTGAGCTTCGGGGTCGGCGGTCGCTCCGCGCGGCTCCTCGCGGGTGGATCACCCCTGCATGAGCAGTCGGAGGCTGCGGTCGCCGAGTGGCTGTGCGCAGAGGCTGCCCTGCTGTTCCCTTCGGGTTACCAAGCCAACCTCGGCCTCGTCGGTTCGATGGTGGGGCGCGGGGACGCGGTCATCTCGGACCGCGACAACCACGCCTCGCTCATCGACGGCGCGCGGCTCTCGCGCGCGAGGATCCTGGTGCACGAGCACTGCGATCTCGCAGATCTTGAGCGCGCGCTCCGCGCAGCGTCGGGGGCGCGGCGCCGGCTGGTGCTGACCGAGGGAGTCTTCAGCATGGGCGGTGACCTCGCGCCGCTCGCCGAGATCGACGCGCTGTGTCGGCGCTACGACGCGTGGCTGGTGGTCGACGAGGCGCACGCAGCCGGGCTGCTGGGCGTCGACGGGAGCGGGGCGTGGTCTGCCGCGGGGGTAGAGGGCGAGCACCGGCTGTGTGCGCGTGTCGTGACCGGCGGGAAGTCGCTCGGCGTCAGCTGCGCGTTCGTCGCGGGCAGCGAGGCGATGCGACGTCACCTGGTCCACGCCGCGCGCTCCTTCTTGTTCACGACGGCGCCGCCGCCGCCAGTTGCTGGCGCGTTGCTGGCAGCTGTTCGTCGATGTCGTGAGGCCGCGCCGCTCCGGGCGGCTGCGCTCGCGAACGCGCGTCGCCTCGCGTCGCTGCTCGCGCTGCCGGCGCCCGCCGCTGCGATCGTCCCGTTCCCGGTCGGGGACAGCGCCGCGGCCGCTGCGCTGGCGAGGTCGCTGCGTGGTGAAGGTTTCTACGCGCCGGCGGTCCGGCCGCCGACGGTGCCTGAGGCTTCTGCGGGGCTGCGGCTCGTCTGCCGTGCCGACCAGACGTCGGCGCAGATCGAGCGGCTCGCCGCGCTCCTGCGCGATCACGTGTCAGCGACTGCGCCCGCTGCCCCGCTGCTCCGCTGCGCGCAAGTCACCTGCATCGCGGGGACAGACACGGGCGTCGGCAAGACCGTCGTCAGCGCGCTGCTGATGCGCGCGGCGCTGCGGCTCGGCCCGTCGCGGTACTGGAAGCCGCTTCAAACCGGCGACGACGACGACACCGCGACAGTCCGCAGCCTGAGCGGCGCTGCGCAAGAGGCGATGCTCGCCAACCACGCGTGGTTTCCGCTGCCGGCCTCTCCGCACGAGGCCGCGGCCGCGGCGGGCTCACGCGTAGACGTCGGGGCTCTGCGGGCGGCGCTGGAGCAGCATCGGTCCGCGCGCGCGGACCGCCTCCTCGTCGAGTTTGCAGGTGGTCTCCACGTGCCGATCGATATGGACCCCGTCGTGCTGCAGCTGGACTGGCTCGCGACGATGGAGGCGGACGTCGTGTTGGTCGCCCGCTCCGGGTTGGGCACGCTCAACCACACCCTGCTGTCGGTCGAGTCGCTGCGCGCGCGGGGGGGGGGGCCGCCCCCCGGCCGGGTGGGCGGCCCGCGCCCCGCGAGCAACGCGCGGCCGCGGGGCGCGCCGGGGGGGGT
>JAYYEE010000434.1:0-2946 GCA_036160175.1 Planctomycetota bacterium | reverse complement strand
CATCCCGACACTCATCACGAGCTCCCGCCTCACCTGAGGATGGGTCCCGGCAGCGAGCTGCAGGCGATACGCGGCGGCGACGACCTCAGGCGCTCGGGCTCCTACGGATAGGAAGATCCCGCGCGTGTGCTGCAGCATCGGCGCGAGCTCGCGCAATACTGTGAGCGCGTCGTTCGGCGGCAGCTCCCGACCGACGAGGGCCGCGATGGCGCTGGTGAGCTCGGGGTCGTCACGCTCGCGCAGCCAAGCGATCGCGAGGTCACGAAAGCGGGGGTCGGACAGCAAGTGCCGGCACGCAGCGACCAACTGGCTAGGGTCGGGGTCGTCGAGCCTCGCTAAGGCCAACCGCGACAGCTCGGCGGGGCTGCGGACGCCGGCTTCCTCGAGGGGGTCCCAGAGGGTCAGCAAGATTCGCGTCGCGATCTCACGTGAGAACATGCCTTGGCTGGCGAGTGACAGCAGGTTCAGGACTGCTGGCTCATGGATGGCCTGGACGTGCGGTCGCTGGTGAAGAACACGATCCCCCATCTCAGCGGGGTTCTTGCCGATGGGCATCGTGTCCAACAGCGCCTGCGTCAGTAAGTCTGCACGCGCTCGCTCGCCTCGCGCAACGCGGCGTGCGAGCGCGTTCTCAAGCATCACTTGGAGGACGCCCAAGCGGATGTTCTCACCGGGTGCGCGCGCGGCTCCGTCCGCGGCGTCGGGGATGTCGACGACCATCGACAGCGCGCGCTCACCCGCATCGGGGATGGCGGCGAGGGTGTCTTCGAGGAGGTCGCGCGCCTCGTCGTCGAGCGCGCGGGCGGCTTCGTGCTCGTCCTGTTGTGCGAGGGCCGCGGTGCGGCCGCTGAGGACGCAGAGCCGCTCAACGCGCTCTGCGAAAGACGTCGCGACACGCGCGGGAGGGGTCGCTGGCGTCGCCTCGACGCGTGCCATCGGTGTCGGCGAGCCCGGCGCGCTCTGCGAGACGGTGGGGCGGACCTCCGAATTGGGTACGCAGGGAGGAGGAACGCTCGCGCTTAGGTCGACAGGGCGACGGTCGACGCGCCCGAGGAGGAAGCCAACGATCAAGCTGGCGGCCGCGATGAGGGACGGCAAGGCCCTCGTGCGGCGGTGCGCTGGTGAGAGATTAGGCATGACGCTTGTGCGTGGGCATGGCAGGGCTCTCAGCTGGCTCGCACGGCAGCGTCGTCATCCGTGGGAGGACCGCGCCGGCCGTATCTCGCGCGAGGCGGCACGTCGAACCCCACGGGAGAAACAGGAGCCAGTCTTGTTCGCACGCGAAGTGGTAGATGCGCGTCGTAACATGCGCATAGACGTGCGCGCGCGTGCGTGCCCTGTTGGTCTGGGGTGCGGCGACTTCGTGTTCTGGGACGAGGATGGCGAGCAGCGGGCAGCCCTGGTTTGCGCGAGAGATCGTCGCGCCGCCGATGTCGAGGCGGACGGCCCCACACTCCACGGCGCCGTGGAACTCAACCGTGCGCGAGATGGTCACGGCTTTGGTGTTGGGGCAGGCCTCCTGAGCGATTGCGCAAGATGCGAGCAGCGCCGCGGCGGCGGCGAGCGGGGGGATGTAGGACACGACTTGTTCTCCTCTGGTGCAGCGTGGATGAGGTAGGGGCGCAGCGGCGCCAGCGCGGCGCTAGCGCGACCCCTCAGCAAGGGGCGCGGGGCGTTCATCGGTCGCGCAGCGCGCGAAGAAAACGCGCAGGCCGCCGCGGTCAGCGCGTCGCGGCGCTCGCCGACTGAATCTGGGCCCACGCCGCGGCGATCCCGGCGTCGACAGGGCCTGCGCGCCAGTCGAGCTCTCGGGCGGCCTTCTCGCTCGAATACCACATGTATCGCGCCGCCAGCTGCAGGATCTGGCTCGTCACCGGCGGTCGGCTGCCGAGGCATCGCTCCTTGACGCGAAGCGCGAGGGCGCCAGCGCGGACGAGCGCGCGCGGCGCCGCCCGCTGGGGCGCTCGGCCGCCGACGACCTGGGCGATCCGCTGGATCAGCTCGAGGCCTGTCAGGTTCTCCCCGCCGAGGATGTAGCGCTCGCCCGCGCGACCGCGCGCAAGCGCGGCCAGCATGCCCTCGCAGACATCCGCGACGTTCGCGACGTTCGTGCCGCCGGGCGGCGCGACCCGCACGCGGCCCTCCATGACCGCTCCCAGCAGCGAGGCGTCTCCTTTCCTTCGGTCGCCGGCGCCGTACATGGACGGCGGGTTGACGATGACGACCTCGAGGCCGTCGCGGCAGGCCTCGAGGGCGCGCTCCTCCGCGGCGCGCTTGCTGTCGCTGTAGCCGATGCGCAGCGGTCCAAAGTTGTAGGGCGCTCGCTCATCAAGCTCGCGCGGCGCGTCGGTGTAGCCGACCGCCGAGATGGTCGAGACGTGCAGCGCCCGCCGGACGCCCGCCGCGAGCGAGAGTTGGAGCAGCCGCTGCGTGCCTTCTTCGTTGACCGCGAACATCCGCTGTCGGTCTTCGTGACAAAAGGACACGATCGCCGCGAGGTGGACCACGACGTCCACGCCGCGGAGGCCTGCGGCGAGCGCCGCCTCGTCTTCCAGGCGGCCTTCGACGCGCTCGTGCGGGATCGACGCGAAGTGCGCTAGGCGCTGCCCCGGACGGACGAGCAGTCGCAGTCGGTGCGTTTGGGCCAGCCGCGGCACGAGCGCGCGGGCGACGAAGCTGCTAGCGCCGGTCAAAAGGCAGGTTGGGAGCATGGCGTGACGATACCGGGGCTCCTGGGAAGTCGATCCGACGGGACAACCACGCGACCGGTTGTTACGGGTCAGGCTCGATCAACTGGGGTAGTCTCTCGGTCCACGATGCGTTCCCTCGTCGCGTACGTCTTGGCCCTGCTCGCCACCTCAGCGGGCATCTGGTTCGGCTTCTATGCCGACGCTGCGGCGGAGGGCAAAGAGGCGGCGCGTCGTCCGCTTGCCACCCCGGTCATCT
>JAYYEE010000433.1:0-4652 GCA_036160175.1 Planctomycetota bacterium | reverse complement strand
TGGACCTGTCCGTCGTCTTCGACGAAGACGTGGTCGGCGCTCAGGTCTGGTAGATGGAACCCAGCCGATAGCATCTCGCCGCACCGCCGCGCGGCCCGGCCTGCCTCTTGATCACAGAGCGTGCCGTCCGCGATGCGCGCGGCGAGCGGGGCGCCCGGCAATTCGGCGCAGACGTAGTAGCTGGTCGCGCCGTCGCGACCGTACGCGACAGGGCGTGGCGCGCCGAATCCGGCCGCACGCAGGGCGTCGGTGACCCGGCGTTCCCGGTCCGCGTCATCGCTGGCGCGCGGGGCCGACGTGGCGAACCGAAGGCGGTTCTTCCACTGCGTCCGGACGAAGCACTTAAGGAAGTAGCGACGTCCGCCGGCGTCGATCTCCACGACGTGGCGAAGGCGGTTCGGCGGCCCGGCTGCCGACGCCTCATGCGCGAGGGTGGTAGCTACATCGTGGAACGCAGACCGCTCTAAGGGGTCGTCGGTGAACAGCTGCCAGCAGCGAGGCACGGCGCGAGCGTAGCCAACCCTGACGCTCTTGTCGCATCGTCTCTTGGCGCGCATGATCTTGGGATGGCGAAGCCGGAGATCACGAGGGAGCTTCTCGCGTCGCTCCCGAAGTCCGACCTGCACCTGCACCTCGACGGCAGCCTTCGCCTGGACACGCTGCTCGACCTCGCGAAGCAGCACCAGGTCAAGTTGCCGTCGCGAACCCGCGATGGCCTGCTCGAGCTTGTGTTCAAGCGTGCATACCGGAACCTCCCGGAATACCTGCGGGGCTTCGAGTTCACGGTCGCTTGTTTGAAGGACGCGGAGTCCTTGGAGCGCGCGGCGTATGAGCTCTGCATCGACTGCCGCGCCGAGAACGTGTTCTACACCGAGATCCGGTTCGCGCCGCAGCTGCACGTTCGCGGCGACTTTCAGGTCAAGGACGTGATCCGGGCCGTGTGCCGCGGCGTCGAGCGCGCGAAGCGGACGATCAATCGAGAGGCTGCGGTCCGCCGCGGCGAGCTGCCGAGGTTCGAGGCCGGCGTCATCGTCTGCGCGCTCCGCTTCTTCCTGCCCACGTTCAGCGAGCACTACCGCGCCTACTTCGAAGCGCTGCCCACGGCGCCCGCGAGCGAGATTTACTCGCTCGCGTCGCTCGAGCTGGCGCGCGCTGCCATCGCCGCGCGAGAAGACGACGGGCTGCCGGTCGTCGGCTTCGACCTCGCGGGCCAGGAGCGCGGCTTCCCCGCGCGCGACCACCAAGCCGCCTACCAGCTCGCGCACGAGCACTTCCTCGGGAAGACCGTGCACGCCGGCGAGGACTACGGCCCGGAGTCGATCTTCCAGGCCATCACCGATTGCCACGCTGACCGGATCGGGCACGGCACCTGGATGTTCAGCAAGCGGCACATCCGCGACCCGTTGATCACCGACAAAAAGCGGTTCATCGACGAGCTGGTGCGTTATGTCGCAGACCGGCGGATCACGTTGGAGGTGTGTCTGACCAGCAACCAGCAGACCATCCCGGAGTTGCGCGATAACCTCGCTCGCCATCCGTTCAAGAAGATGCGCGCCGCTAGGTGCAGCGTGTCGCTGTGCACGGACAACCGCCTCGTCTCGCGGACCACGATGACCGACGAGGTTGAGAAGGCTGTGGCGGCGTTCCGCTTGGACGGTCGGGCCCTCAAGGACGTGCTCATCTACGGCTTCAAGCGCTCGTTCTTCGCGGGGTCCTACGCCGACAAGCGCGACTGGGTGCGGTCGGTGCTGAATCGCCTCGACGACCAGCTAGAGGCGGCTGGGCACGACCTGCGCGGCCGCCGTCCTTGACGCAGATCTGGCCGTCTGTCGGCGTGACTTCCGGTCGAGCGGCTTGCGCCGCGCGCCGTAGCGGCGATGTTCCTGACATGCGAATCATCGCCTCGTTGCTCATGACGGGCCTGGCGCTCTGCGCCCAGGACAAGGTCGACTTCACCAAGCAGATCGCGCCGATCCTGGTGCAGCGCTGCATCGAATGCCACGGCCCCGAAGAGCAGGAGGGAGATCTGCGCCTGGACGCGAAGGCGCACGTCTTCGCCGCGGGCGACGAGGACTTCTGGACGGTCTTGCCGAAGGATTCGGGTGACAGCGAGCTGCTCCGACGTCTGGGCCTCGGGCTCGACGACGAGGAGCTGATGCCCGCGCGCGGCGAGCCGCTGAGCAAGGCGCAGCAGGAGCTGTTCCGGCGTTGGATTGATGAGGGCGCCGAGTGGCCGTCGGCCGGCGACGAGTTCATCGCCGCCGAGCTCGCGGCGCAGGTCCTCCCCAAGATCACGTTCGAACTGCCCGAGGTCTCTGATGAGCAGCGGACAGCGATCGCGGCGGCGATCGAGAAGCTGCGCGCGACCGGCGGCGTAGTCCAGCGCATCGCGGCGGACACCGAGGCCGTCGAGGTGAACCTCTCGCTGCTGCGTGACCAAGTCGGCGATGACGCGCTGCAGTCGCTCTCGACGCTCGCGCCGGTATTGGTCTGGCTTAACGTCGGCCGCACTGGCATCACCGACGCAGCGGGGCCGCACCTCGCCAAGCTCACGCAGCTCCGGCGGCTCAACCTGTCTGGGACCAAGGTCGGCGACGGCGTCGCGGCCGCGCTGGGCGGGCTCACGCAGCTGCATTCGCTCCACGTCTACGGCTCGCAGGTCGGAGACCAGGGGTTGGGGTCGCTGGCGGCGCTGCCCTCGCTCAAGCAGCTCTACCTCTGGCAGAGCCAGGTGACGCAGGGCGGGGTCGCGGCCCAAAAGGCCGCGCTCGAGGGCGTGCAGGTGGACCTCGGCGACTACGTCGAGGCGCGGCTGGCGGCCGCGCGGCAGGAGATCGTCGACCGTGAAGCGCGAAACAAGCCTATCAACGACAAGTGCCCCGTCAGCGACGCTGCCGTGGACCCGAAGTTCTTCGTCGTGCACGAGGGCCGACGTGTGGCCTTCTGCTGCGGCAAGTGCAAGGCGAAGTTCGAGAAGGAGCCCGCCAAGTTTGCCGCCAAGCTGTCGAGCACCGCGCCCGTGAACGACAAGTGCCCCGTGAGCGGCGCCGCGGTCGATGCGGCGCACTTTGTCGTGCACGAGGGGCGCCGAGTGGCCTTCTGCTGCGGCAAGTGCAAGGCGAAGTTCGAGAAGGACCCCGCCAAGTTTGCCGCGAAGCTGCCGCCGAAGTAGGGGCGGCTAGCGCGCGGCGCTGCGCGCCCGTTAGGCGCCGCTTTGGTCGGCCGCTCCGTGCGTGTGACCGTGCTCCAGCTCGGCGGCGGTCGCCGGGCGGATCTCCAGGATCTCGACGGCGAAGTTGAGGTTCTGTCCGGCCATCGGGTGGTTGGGCGACACGGTGATGTCGTCGCCTTGGATGTCGCGGATCCACAGCGTGATCGGCTGGCCGTTCTGCGTCTGCGCCTGGAACGCGATGCCGACCTGGAGCTCGGCGTTCTCGGGGAACGCGCTGCGCGGGACGACTTGGTCGAGCGTCGGGTCATATTCGCCATAGCCCTCCGCCGGCGTCACCTGGACGTCCTTTTTGTCGCCGACCTTCATGCCCGCGAGCTGGGACTCGAGGCCTGGGACGATGTTGCGGTGGCCGTGGAGGTAGACCAGCGGCTCTCCTCCAAACGACTCGTCGGCGATCGCCCCGTCGTCCAGCGTGAGGCGGTAGTGAAGGGTCACGACGTGACCGTCAGCAATCAAATCTGTCATCGTCAACGAGCGTAGGGCGGCGGCGCCTTCATGACAGGGAATGTCGGCAGAAGCGAGGTCGGCGGCTGGTCTGATCCGGAGGTCGGGCCTTCCCTGGACGGCTCCCATCCCTGATAACAACGACACCCCCTCACCCGTTCCCCTCCGCCGTTGAGCTCCGAGACCTTCCGGCGCCTCCTCTTGGAGGCCAATGTTCTGGACGACGCCCGCCTGCAAAAGGCTGAGGCTGCGGCCTCCAGCCGTGGCGCGTCGCTCGAGCGCACCATCGTCGCGTTGAACCTCGCCGACGAGGTGACGGTGTGGCGCGCGCTGGCCAAGGCCCACGGGATGAAGTTCGTCGACCCGGCGAAGGCCAACCCGTCCCCGCAGGCGCTCGAGAAGGTCGCGCCCGACCAGATGGACCAGAACGAGGCGTTGCCAGTATTGGTCAAGGACGGTGAGCTCTGGGTGGCCATCGACGACCCGTTCAAGACGTTCGTCGCAGACAACCTGTCCTTCTTGGCCGGCTGCCCGGTGCAGTGCGCGCTGATGCCGCCGCAGGCGCTCAAGGCGGCGCTGCGGAAGGCCACCGGCAAAGCCGGCGCCCCGGCGAGCGGCGGCGGCCGCGGCGCCGGCAAGTCGACCGAAGAAGAGGGCGACGACGCGCCGATCATTCGGTTGGTCTCGAAGACCATCAACGAGGCCCTCCAGCAACGCGCGAGCGACATCCACGTCGAGCCGTTCCAGCAGCGCGTGCGCATCCGCTACCGCGTCGACGGCGTCCTGAAAGAGGTCGCCTCGCTCGAGGAGGCGCTGCTCGCGCCGTTGACGTCGCGCCTGAAGATCATGGCGGGCCTCGACATCGCGGAGAAGCGCAAGCCGCAGGACGGCCGGATCAGCTTCCGGGCGCAGGACGCGGACGGCCAGTCGCGCGACATTGACATCCGGACGTCGGTCCTCCCGGCGAGCCACGGCG
>JAYYEE010000432.1:0-6338 GCA_036160175.1 Planctomycetota bacterium | reverse complement strand
TTCCAGTTGGTCGCGCTCGCCGTGCTCAGGTGATCCCAGCGCAGGTCAAGCACGCCGCCGTTGTCGAGCCTGCGGACCCGCAGCCCCTCGCCGTCAGCTTGCTCGACGGACGCCAGCAAGACGCGACCGTCGGCCAACTGGATGGACTGCGCCGAGGAGTTGGCGCTGGCGAACAGGGCCGCAGCAGCGGCGAAGAGGTTGGTGAGACGTTTCATCGACTTAACACCTGTTTAACGCTCGGGTGCGCCTACCTAGGCGCAGAGCCCGAACCTTCTCGATATGACAATACCCGATCGCGCATCGGCAGCTGCTTCGGCACGATCCTAATGAACTGTTCGACGATCTCGTCGCCCTCCTCGAGCCACTTGACGTCGATCCGAACCAGCCAGAGGAGCGGGCGGTTCTCGTCTTCGACCGCGGACGCCGACCAGGTCATCCCCGGGAACCCGGCGACCTCCTGGTCCTCTAGCGGGACGAACTCCAGGTCGAACGGCGAGCTGTCACCCGTCGTCGAGCGGATAGACTCATAGCGGACGCGGTGCATCGCCAGGTCGCACAGCGCCGTAAGCTCGTGGCGCGCGTCGGTCGTGCGCCGCTGACTGATGCTGGACGACAACGCGCCGAGCAGCGCGGTGACGCCGAACAAGAGGATGCCGAGCGCAGCCAGCATCTCCGCGAGCGTGAACCCGCCCTCCGAGCTTTGCAGGGGCCGCTCAGCCATTCCAGTCGTCCTTGGCGTGCAACACCGGCACGACGAACTCGACCGTCCGCCCCACGTTTACGACTGAGCCTGCAGCGTGCTCGAGGATCTTGGTCGCGCGCTGTCCGCGCTTGCAGCCGATCAGACGGTCCCCGTCGAGCTGGCCGTAGCGGATCCACTCACCAGCGACCTTCACATAGCCGCCGTCGCGGTCCCCAGGGAACGCAGACCCGTCGTAGAGCGTCAGCGTCGTATCTTCGGCGCCGACGAACCCGGCGAGCAGCCCCTCGGGCGCCGCGTCGCGCCCTTGCGCCACTACGACGCGGACCAGGATCCCGTGCGGGTGGATGTCGTCCGTCGGATCACGCTCGCTGAGCGGACCGAGGTCAAAGGCGAACTCGCCGCCGGTCGCTGCGTCGACGAGCCAGCCGCCGCGCGCGCTGTCCCAAATCGCCTGCGGCCCTTGCAGGTTGCTCGCCGCGCCAGACTGGAAGCCGTGGAGCGGGCCGCGCGCGTCTCCCCACGACGTCGTCCGCTGCGACCAGAAGCCGAACTCGACGTGCAGCAGGTCCCGCAGGATCGGCTCGGTCAGGTCGTAGACGGTGACGCCCGGAAGCTCCTCGGTGCCCGGCACGACCACCTCGAACGGATCGATGAAGCGGTCTGGACCGCTGGGCAGCCGCTGCCCGGGCAAGAACCACCCGGCGCGCAGCTCGATCAGGGCGTCATCGTCGCCTTCTTGCCGCCAAGGCAGCATCAGCAGGTTGCCGACGCCGCGGAGCGGCTCGGCTGCGGCCCGCTGATCGACCTCCGCGAGGACCTCCTCAGGGGTCAACGACGGATCTCCTTCGAACACCTCTGCCGCAATGCGTTTGCCCACGATCGCCAGCTCGCGATCGGCAGGCAGGTGCACGGCGGCGCGGACGACCTGCGCGAGCGTGGCGCCGCGGGCGGGCGTGTATGGGAGCCCGATCGGCAGCATTTGCACCACGAGCCGATCTTCGACCGACGCGCGGTCTCGCCCGGTCGCGCTGCCCCGGAACCGGCTCAGCTCATCGCGGATCACTTGCTGGGCGCGAGCCCCGCGATCGGCCAACACCTGACTGGTCTCTCCATCGCGGAACATCGTCAGGCCGCTGTCGACGAGCGAGACCAGCATCACCAGGAACCCGGAGAGGATGCCCATCACGACCAGCAGTTCGATCAGCGTGAAGCCAAGCTGGCCTGCACGCGGCTGATGCGATGCGGCATGGACGCTCATCGCGCGGTCACCTCTTCGTTCAGGATCCGGCTCTGGCCCTCGTACTGGACGCGGACGTCCTCGACCCGGGCCGAGGTCTTCCAGCCGTGCTGGGTGAACGCCTGCAGATCGACGCAACCCGGCTGGTAGACGGTGTGGAAGCGCACCTCCAACCGCGAGGCTTGCCTCGCGATGCGGTGCGGCTCGCTGTCCGAGGCCCCTCCCGAGAACTCCCAGAGGCCGGGATAGCTCTCCGGGCTCGCGGTCCAAGGCGCCAAGCTGTCGGTGCGCACGCGGCAGATCACGCGCACGCGTGGATCTGTCGTCTCTTCGCGCCACTGGAGGTCCCGGTAGAACACAGGCGCCTCGTTGGTCGTGATCTGGAAGTAGCTCAGCTCTGGGTCGTCGCTGAAGTCCGCGTAGCGGTCCCAGTGGCGGAAGGGGAATTGGATGACGACGTCCCCTGTCGACGCACCCTGCGGCGCGGTGCCATACCGCCCGCGGAACAGGCCGCGCGCCGCAGACGAGCTGGCGTCCACGGTCCCATCGGGGTTAGGCGGATACAAGTTCGGCATCTCCAGCGTGTTGGCGGAGTTTCGCGACCAGGTGTAGTGGAGCAGCTCCTGCCCCATGAGCAGCGTGCCGGCGATCGGCAACGGGCTCAAATCCTGTACGGTCAGCACGGACTCGTTGCCGCCGACGCCGCCGGCCAAGATCGCCGCAGGGCGCTGCGACAGGAACTTGACGCGCGCGCCGCGGTCGTGGCCGCGCGGCTCCGTGTTCAGCAAACCACGCCCGTTCGCCGAGAGTTCGATGACCCCAGTGTTCTGGTCGCGGCTGTTCCTCGCCGTGTAGGCCATGATCTCGTCGTCGACCTGGATCAGTCCGCCGCCTTCCGGGAACGACGCCAAGAAGTCTCCGCTCGTGCCCCACGCCGCGACCGAGTTGTAGGTGACCCTCCGGAGAACGACCAGCTGCTGCGCGTTGGCGTCCATGACCTCTTCAAGCACGAGGTCTGGCGCGATGTGCTGGACGACCTCGACTTCGTCGACGACGCCTTGGATCGGCTGCTCGCCGCTGACGCCGCCGCCGATCGCCGGGTTCGGGCAGAACGCCGCTGGCAGCTCGCCGCTCGGGAACTTCACGATGCGGTCGAACTGGCGCGGATCCCGAATCTGCGACTGCGCGTCCCCGGGCGGGCCGATGTACTGGTTGCGCACTTCGTCACGGAACGCGATCAGCTGAAACGGGCGCGGGCCGAAGAGCTCCGGCGGCGGCGCTCGATCCGGCTGCACGTTGTCGGAGCCAAACCTCCGAACGGCCCACGTCGCCGTGTGCCACTCCACCGCCGGCCGCGCCGTCCCGCTCGCGACCGAGCCCTGAACCAAGGCGACGCGGTCGTGACGCCCGACGCGGCCCGAGTAGCCCGTGTTCGCGCCGCCCCACAGCAGTTGCACCCGGTGGCACTGGGTCACCTGGGCGTTCGTCTGTGGGTGCGACGACGTTCCGGTGAACGAGTCACCGCGGAACGCGAGCCGCCGACGAGCCCAGTGGATCTGCGGATAGGTGCTCTCGAGCTGCGGCGTGTAACCGATGAAGTCGCTCGTCGGCTGAACCGTGCCCCACGGCGGCTCCGTCGGCGCGATCTGCTGCTGCTGCGGACCGAGCTGCCCGACGCCGATCTGCTGCCGACTGGTCGACCGCGTCAGCTCCTGGTAGCAGCTGCGCCAGGCAGACGTGTTCCCACGCACCAAGAACTGGTTGTCTGCGATCGTGTCGTAGCGCACCCACTCGAGGTCGACGTCTTGACCCGGCTGATACAGCTGCACCCACTCGGTCGTGTTCGTCGTCGCCGGATCCCAGAGCACGCTCGTGTTCTGAACGGCGATCGAGACCGGAACCACCCAAACGATGCGCGTCGGCAGGTCATCCCACGTGCCGTTGCCGTTGGCGAGCTGCCAGCTGTTGTTGTAGTCCGTCACGAACTTGCGCGCGGTCTGGTCATACAGCTGCTGGTCGATGCGGTTGGCGTCGTTGCTGCGCGCGGGCAGCGCCTGCGCGCGCTGCACATTCACCAGCTTCGTGCCTTGGCGGGACGCGTACTTCACCAGCTCGATGCCGCCGATCTCGGTCGTCGTGCCACTCAGCTGCCCGTTGGTGTTGTTCTGGAAGCCGATCCGCTCCTGGATCAGCAGCGCGTAGCCGCCGCCGAGCGAGAAGGCGCCCGCGATCTCGTCCGAGGCGTTCGGCGGCGGCTGCTCTTGGCCCGAGGGGATCGGGTCTGCCAGCTCCAAGTCCCCGGTCCAATTCTCGTCGATCCCGAAGCCGATCGGGATCGGCGGCCCTTGCAGCGGGACCAGCGAGATCGGGTCCGGGTTGCTGACGAACGCGCGCGCGACGGCGAACTGCCCGAGCTGGCCGTCCAGCGCCGTCTTGCCGACCATCATGGGCGTGTCCTCGGTCAGCACGGCGCCGTAGCCGTACAGCTCGACCAGGGAGCCCACCGGGTGCTCCGGGAACACGTCCAAGTTGACCCCGTCGAACTGCGGGTCGTTGAAGTCCACCGTCGGGCGACCGTTCTCGTCTACCGGGATGCTCGGGCGGTGCTCGCGTGCGCTCTGACGCGCGCCGCGGCCGCCGAGCGAGTCGCGGAACTCGCACGCGAAGGTGTTGCCGTTGATGGACGAATATTCAAACAGCTCGCGACCGATCCGCAGCACGCCGACCGGCGGGAAATTCTCTGCGGACTCGACCGTGATGTTGATGTAGCGGTCGTTGCCGTTCGTCTGGTTCGGGTCTTGCCCGTATCCCGTGGCGTTGTTCTGTAGCGTCGGGTCAAACGGGGCGATCGGCGCCGCGAGGTAGGTGCAGTAGTTGCGCTTCCCGCGCGTCATCCCGTCGACGAACATCGTCATGTCACCAGGCCGCCCGGTCGGCGCGGACACGTTGAGGTGGACGGGCGTGTTCGCCGGCAACCCGAGCTCGGCCAGCGGCAGGTTGACCTGCACCGCCGTGCGCTGCACCCCCGCGGGCGACTCCGACGGGTTGGGGTCCACGCCCGCCTCGTCGAGCACCTCGAACACGAGGTTGCCGTCGCGCCCGAGCACCGACAGCCGGTTGCGGTCCGGGTCGCCGTCGCCGTGGTCAAACAGGATCTGGTTCGCCAACGTCTGCGGCTCGAGCCAGAACGACGTGGCGAAGCGGCCCATGAAGCCGCCGTCTACGGAGAACGGAAACGAGATCTGGTCGTGACGTCGGTTACCGCCCTGCTGCGGCTGCCCGCCGGGCGCCATCGGCCCCGTGTTGTTCATCAGGTAGGGCCCCTCCTTCTGCACGTCCCGCCCGCGGCGGTTGATGTTCTGCGCGAAGGAGTCCATCTGCACCTGCCCCTGCGTGTTTCGCCACTGTCGTCGGCGCGCGATCGAGGTCGCCGGCTCCACCCCGGAGTCGGCTGGGTCGTCCACGGCGAAGCGCGGCGCGCCGAGCCCCATGCCGGGGTAAGCCACCGGGACCAGGTGCGGGAAGTAGCGAGAGGCCGGGTCGTTGCCCGTCGAGTTCGGCTGCAGGTGCCCGAGGTTGACTGGCGAGGTGAGCCAGCCAGGCGAGCGGCGATCCAAGACGAAGGCGTCTTCAAACGCCACCTGGGTCTCCCACTGTCGCTCGACGCGGAAGCCGGGCAGGATCGCAGCGCTGCCCGTCCGCTCATGGCGGCCCACCACACCAGGCGCCACGACGCTGCGCTTCTTGCTGGCAGCGGCGCGGTACTTCACCAGAGGCCCGGACTTGAAGCAGACCGGGGCCGTGCCCATCTCGAGCACGCTGTCGCGCCCGGTGCGCATGTTCCGGTAGAGATCGAGCCATTTGTTCCGCTCGACGTTGTTGCCCGAGCCCTGGACCTTCGGCGCGAAGAAGCGCGTCACCAGGTTCTGCCACCCGGTGAAGGCGCCGCCGCCTTCGGCGCCGCCGCCCGGACCGCGCATTTGCACCAGCTCATCCGCGAGGTCTTCGGCCGCGCCGCGCGAGATGTTCGGCGGCGCCGTGCTGCGCCGCTGGTTGTCGGCAGGGATCCGGAGCCCGTCGCTGCGCCGGACGTTCGCCATCACGGCGGTGAGGACCTCACGCGACGCAGTGTTGACGTTCACCGGCGACGGGACGAGCGGCTCCACGACCGTGTCCACTGCCGGGAAGGCAGCCTGCACCGGCATCAACAGGTCGAGCTGGAAGACCGACGGCAGCTGCAGCTGCGCGCGGCCAGGACGCTGCGTGCTCGCGCGCACGAGCACGCCGTATTCCACCGACCCGTTCTCGAGGTTGCGGATCCGCACGGTGCTGCCCGCGCCCAGGTGCACCGCCGACTTGACCATCAAGCGGCGCGACAAGCCCCCCTGAAGGTCGTTA
>JAYYEE010000431.1:0-3495 GCA_036160175.1 Planctomycetota bacterium | reverse complement strand
CGCGCCGCGGCTTCGGGCGCCGCCGCGGCGCTGCGGGCGCAAGAGCGGCTCCAAGAAGCCGGGCAGAGCTACCCGGTCGCGCTCGAGCGCGCGCGCGCAGAGGCAGACGCCGCCGCCGCGGCCGTAGACTCCAAGCAGCGCGCGCTCGACGGCGCGCGCGACGAGCGGAAGACCCAAACAGACAAGCTGGCGCTCTGTGAGCAGCTGGCGCAGGACCCAGTGGATCTGCGCGGCGCCGTCGCCCAAGCAGCGGCCAGTTCCCGCAAGGCTGAGGCGACGCTGCAGAAGGCGCGCACCGACCTCGCCATCGCGGAGCGCGAGCTTGGGTGGGCGTCGGTTCGCTCGCCCGTCAGCGGGGTCGTCATGCGCTTGGAGGCGCAGCCAGGCGACCTCGTCGGCCAGGGCGCGGCAGGCGTCGTCGCCCTCTACGACCCGAAGAAACTGCGCGCGCGCATCGACGTCCCGCTCGACTCGCTGGCCGGCATCTTCGAAGGCCAGCGCGTCGAGGTCACGTCGGAGGCGATCGGTGACGTCGTCGTCGCCGGGGTCGTACAGCGCCTGCAACACGAGACCGACATGCTGAAGAACACGCTGCAGGTGAAGATCGGCCTCATCGACCCGCCCGCGCTGCTGCGGCCGGAGACGCTGTGCCGCGCGCGGTTCCTCGCGCCCTCAGCGAAGGACGGCGCGCCCGCCGCCCGCGCGGTCGCGGCGTTCCGCGTGCCTAAGGCCGCGGTGCGCGGCGGCGCGGTCTTCGTCTACGACCCGGCGAGCCAGCGCGTCCGCGCGGTCGCTGTCCAGGTCGACGGCGAAGACGGACCAGACGTGATCGTGCGCGGCGCCCTGTCGCCGACCCAGCGCGTCGCGATCGACGCAGTCGACGACGGCGAGGCCGTCAGGGAGGCAGCGAGATGAGCCTGATCGAACTTCGAGATGTGACCAAGACCTTCAGCTCGGGCGCAGAGTCCGTGACGCCAGTCCAAGGACTGGACTTTGACGTCCAGCGCGGCGAGTTCGTTTGCCTGATGGGGCCGTCCGGGAGCGGCAAGACCACCCTGCTGCACATGCTGGCCGGCATCGACCGACCGACCGAGGGCTCCGTCGTCGTCGACGGAGAGCGCGTGCACGAGCTGGCGCCGAGCCAGCTCGCGAGGTGGCGCACCCGGGCGGTCGGCTACGTCTTCCAGCAATACAATCTGATCCCCGTCCTCACGGCGTTCGAGAACGTCGAGGTGCCGCTGCTGCTGCTCAAGATGAGCAAGGCAGAGCGCGGCAAGCGGATCGCGACCGCGCTCGCGGCCGTCGGGCTGACGGACCGCGCCCACCACCTGCCGCGGCAGATGTCCGGCGGCCAGCAGCAGCGGGTCGCGATCGCGCGGGCGATCGTCGCCGACCCGGTCGTGATGTTCGCCGACGAGCCGACCGGCAACCTCGACCGAGAGTCTGCGACCACGACGATGACGCTGCTGCGGCGCCTCGTCGATGAGTTCGGCAAAACCTTGGTGATGGTGACGCACGACCCGCAGGCCGCCAAGCAAGCAGACCGCGTCGTCCACCTGGACAAGGGGCAGATCGTGACGGAGGCCGCCGATGCGTGAGCTCATGGCGTTCTTCCCGTATGTGTTCCGGACGGCGTTCCGCGCGCGCACCAGGAGCCTGCTCACGGTCCTGGGCGGCACGCTGGCGATGATGCTGTTCGCGTTCGTCCGCACCGTCGACGGCGGCGTGCAAGCGCTCGCCGAGCGCACAGCGCAGCCCGTCCTCGTGGTGTTCCAGGACAGCCGGTTCTGCCCGCTGACCAGCGAGCTGCCGGTCCGCTACGAGCGTGAGATCCGCAAGATGGACGGCGTCCAGGACGTGCTGACGACGCTCGTCTTCATTAACTCCTGTCGGTCGAACCTCGACCTCGTGACCCTACACGGGGTTCCCCACGACCAGCTGGAGTCGCTCTACGACCTCGAGGTGCTCGAGGGCAGCATCGCCGACTGGAAAGGCCGCAGCGACGGCGCCCTGGTCGGAGAACGCCTCGCCGAGCGCCGCCAGCTCAAGGTCGGTGAGCGCGTCAACCTCAGCGAGGTCGACGTACACGTCAGCGGGATCGTGCGCAGCGACACCGCCGCCGTCGGCAACCTCGCGTTCGTGCCGCTCGACCAGCTCAGCCTCGCGCGTGAGCGCCAGGGCGCTGCGACCCAGTTCCTCGTCAAGGTCGACCCGAACGCCGACCCGGAGGAGATCTCGGCGCGGATCGACGAGCACTTCCGCACCGACGAGGCCCGCACCGACACCAAGGGCATGCAGGCGTTCGTCGCCGCCGCCATCTCCGAAATCACCGAGGTCGTCGACTTCGCGCGATGGCTCGGCTACCTGGGCGTCCTTGTGGTCGCGCTCGTCGTCGCGAACACGGTCTTCATCAGCGCGGAGTCCCGCATCGGCGAGATGGGCGTGCTTGAGACCGTCGGCATGCAAAAGCGCATGCTGATGGCGCTGATCGCCGGCGAAGGCGTCGGGCTCGGGCTCATCGGCGGTGTGCTCGGCACCGGCGCCGTCTTCGCGCTGCTGACGATCTGGCCGGTCACGCTCGGCGTCGAGGGCCACGGCATCGACCTGGTGCCGAGCGGTCAAATGGTCGCGCAGTCGCTCTTGGCCGCCTTGGCGGTCGGCGTGCTCGCCTCAATCCCGCCGGCGATCGCCGTCGCGAGGCGCCCCCTCTTCCTCAGCGTGAAGGCCGACTGATGCTCCCCGTCAGCTACCTGATCCGAAACCTGATGCGCCGGCGCGTGCGCACGATCGTCACCATCAGCGGCATCGCGGCCACGACGCTGCTCGTCGTCGCGATGAGCGCCTTCGCTGACGGCATGTACCGCGCAGCGATCGGCAACGAGCGCCACGACGTGGTCTACCTGCTTGGCTCGTCGGCGGAGGTCGACCTCGTGCGCTCCGTCGTCACCCGCGGCCACGCGGACGTCGCCGCGGCCTCAGCGCCCGGCGTGCTCGAGCGCGGCGGCGTCCGCGCCGCGTCGGTCGAGCTGCACCTCGCCACACGCAACGGCAACCAGGTCGGCTTGGTCCGCGGCGTCACGGAGGCCGCATATCTCGTCCACGACCAAGTCACGGTCACGCTCGGGCGCGAGCCCCGCGGGCCAAACGAGGTGATCGTGGGGGCCCTCGCCGCGGCGCGCATGGGGCTGCGCCCCGAAGACGTCGCGATCGGAAAGAGCCTGCCGATTGAGCGGCAGGAGTTCACGATCGTCGGCCACCTCGCTGCGCCAGGGACCATCTACGAAGCCGAGCTTTGGGCCCGGCTCCCCGACGTGATGCTCGCGACGAAGCGCGAGGATGTCTCATGCGTGGTCCTCCGCCTCGCAGACCCAACGCGCGCGCGCGCGCTCGAAAAAGGCGTCCGCCTCTTCGCCGCCCGCCGCGTCGACCTGGAGATCGACGCCGTGCCAGAGCCCGTGCTGATGCGAGAGCTCGCCAGCAGCCTCACGCCGATCG
>JAYYEE010000430.1:0-4798 GCA_036160175.1 Planctomycetota bacterium | reverse complement strand
TGAGCGCGTAGATGGAGTTGCCGTCGTGGGTCAGGGCGCCGCCTGGCAAGGCGCTCAGGTCGACCTTCGCGGCGATAGACGGGGCGGCCGCGACCTCTGCGTCGATGGCTGCCTCAATCTCTGCGACGGTGTAGTAGGCGGTCGGCGGCGGGTTGTCGACGCCGGCGGCCGCCAACGCCTCGGCGTAGGTCTGCTGGAACGAGCGGACCGGGCGCTGGTGCTCTGCGTTTGGCAGCAGTGAGGCGACGAGCCCTTTTTGCGCGGCGGTCGCGACGAACGAGACCGGGCCGTCGGTTGGCCCCACGCCGCAGCAGCTGTCGAGCGCGTCGAAGTGCTGCTGGATCCAGAGCCACTGGATCGGGCTCGGGCTTTGGATGGAATACAGCTGACGGCTGACCTGCGCGGGCGCGTGGATCGCGACGCCCAGCGCTGCGGCGATGATGAAGGTGGGGTTCATAGCGAGGATGGCGGCCCTGTAACTATAGCCGCGAGCCGCCCGCGGGGGCTCGACGGCCCGCAGCGGGGGCGCAGGCCGCCGCGCTCTGCGCCTGATCGGGCGGTGAGGACGGGTCTTCCACACCGTCGCGACGACGCCTTGTGCGTCCCGTGGTGAACGTAAGTCCGTTCTATTACTAGGTTCGACGGTGAATCGTCGTAGAATCCGGCCACCCGCATGAGCGCGCCGAAATACCACCTGACGAGCTACGGCTGCCAGATGAATAAGCTGGACAGCGAACTTGTAGAGACCAAGCTTCAGCAGCGCGGTTACGTGCCTGCCGCGGAGGAGTCGGAGGCCGACGTGGTCTTGATCAACACCTGCTCCGTGCGCCAGCACGCGGAGGACCGAGTGTGGTCCAAGCTGGGGAAGCTTCGGGTGCGGAAGCGGACCGAGCCCGAGCTTGTCGTCGGTGTGCTCGGTTGCATGGCGCAAGAGCACAAGCGCTACATGTTGTCGCGGATGCCCCACGTCGACATGGTCGTAGGCCCGTCTGCCTTCGGGGACATCGACGAGACCGTGGCCCACGCGCGCGAGAAGAACGCGAACCTCGCCGCGACTCGCCAACCTGCCAAGACCCGTCATGACGTCGTCGGCGCGGGGATGTTGAGCGTGGACGACGGGGTCAGCGGGGACCGTATCCAGCGAGACGTGAGGGTTCGTCCGCTGAAGAGCCAAGCGTACATGTCGATCATGCGCGGCTGCAACATGCCGTGCAGCTACTGCATCGTGCCGACGACGCGCGGGGATGAGGTTTCGCGGCCGATGGCGACGCTGTTGGATGAGGCCCATCGACTCTGCGATGACGGCGTCACCGAGATCACGCTGCTGGGCCAAACCGTCAACGCCTACGGCCGCGACCTGAAGGGTCAGGGTGCGACGCTCTCACGGCTCTTGCGTGAGCTGCACGAGATCCCGGCGCTGCGCCGGCTCGCCTTCATCACCTCGCACCCGAACTTCTTGAGCCCTGACCTGATCGACGCGATGGCGGAGTTGCCTAAGGTCGCGCGATTCCTGCATTTGCCTGCGCAGTCTGGCAGCAATCGGATGCTCAAGGCGATGCGGCGCGGCTACACCGTCGAGCGATACATGAAGCGCATCGAGCAGCTCTGGGACAAGGCGCCCGACATCGAACTGCACAGCGATTGGATCGTCGGCTACCCAGGTGAGACTGACGCGGACTTTGAAGAGACGGTCCAGTTCTGTCGGCGGGTCGGCTTCGCGCAGAGCTATGTCTTCAAGTATTCACCGCGTCCTGGGACGCTCTCGAGCGAGATCGCTGACGACGTCCCGACGCCGATCAAGGAGCAGCGAAACCAGGCGCTGCTGCAGGTCCAAGAGGAGCTGTCGGGCGTTAAGAACCGGGCGCTGATCGGGCAGACCGTCGAGGTGTTGGTCGAAGGGCCGAGCAAGGTCCGCGGTCGGATGACGGGGCGCACGGCGCAGCACCGCCTAGTGCACTTCGACAGCGACGACGCGGGCCTGGTCGGGCAGTATGTGCCGGTGCTGGTCACCGAGGCGCTAGCCCACTCGTGCGTCGGTGCGATGCAGGCTCACGACGCGGCTGAGGAGAGCGCGTCGGAGCGTGCGGCTGCCGCGAAGCTGGAGATGGAGCGGTGACCGCCGAAGACGCCCTAATGCGGGAGGCGCTCGCGCTCGCAGACCGTGGCCGGTTCGAGGTGGAGCCCAACCCTCGCGTCGGCTGCATCCTGCTGAAGGGCGGCGAGGTCGTTGCGCGCGGCTGGCATGAGTTCTTCGGCGGTCGTCACGCCGAAGCGATGGCGCTCGAAGAGGCTCGTGACAAGGGGGTCCAGCCTGACACGGCGGTGGTGACGCTTGAGCCGTGCTCGACGGAGCAGGGGGTCGACGGCAAGAAGCAGCCGCCCTGCGCGCAAGCGCTCATCAAAGCAGGTATCCAGCGCTGCGTGATCGGGGCGGTAGATCCAGACCCCCGGCACCGGCGCGCCGGCATCGACCTGCTGGAGGAAGCGGGCGTAGACGTCCTCGACGGGGTGCTGGCCTCGCGGTGCGACGAGCTCTACGCGCCGTTCCGAAAGGCGCTGAGCCTGGACCGCCCGTGGATGCTCTGCAAGTGGGCGATGACGTTGGATGGGAAGACGGCGGCGCCGACCGGGGAGGCCCGATGGATCAGCGGTCCGGCGGCGCGCAAGAAGACGCACGAGCTCCGCGCGCACTGCGATGGGGTCATGGTGGGCTTTCGCACGGCCCAAATCGACGACCCAGAGCTGACCGTCCGCCACGTGGAGGGCAAGCAGCCCGTCCGCATCGTCATCGACCCCCTCGGTGAGATCGACGACGACAGCAACTTGGTCCGCACGGCGCACGCCGCGCCGACGTGGCTGCTCGCAAGCGAGGACGTCGATCCAGTGCGTTCGGGGCGCCTGCAAGACCTCGGCGTACAGGTGTTGCACATCCCGACTGCAGAGGGGCCCCGCCGCCTCCACCTTGGCCGCGCCTTCAAGGAGCTGCGTCGTCGCGGTCTGCGCCGCATCCTCGTCGAGGGCGGGGGCGGCTTGGTGGCCCAGATGTTCGCGTGGAACGCGGTGGACCAAGTGCTCGCGTTCGTCGCCCCGAAGATCATCGGGGGGCAAGCGGCCCCGACGCCGGTCGGAGGTGATGGGCGTCCGTTCATGGCCGAGGCCTGGCAGCTCTCGGAGGTGCGAATGGAGGCCTACGGCGAGGACATGGCCATCGCCGGGTTCGTCTAGCGCCGGGCCCTCAGCGCGGCCGGCGTTGTAGCCACGGCAGTCGCGGAACGCTCGCGACGTCGAGGTAGGACCGCTGGCGCAGCTGTCGCGCGGTCAGCGCGTGATCGCCACGCAGCGCCTTGAACGAGAAGTGGATGTGGCCGGGCATACCCTGGCCTGCGCGGCGGGTCAGCTGGATCTCGTCGTGAAGCTCGCCACCGCGGACGTTGCTTCCTCCTTCGCGGATCCTGCTGGTGTAAAGCCCCGGCCAGATCGCTCGGCCAGCCGTGTTCTGCTCGTGCCAATATCGCAGCAGCTTGGCGAACGCTTGCGGCTGTTGGTCGATCGGCCAGTAGAGCTGCGGCGCCAAGTAGTCACACCAGCCCTCGCTAAGCCACTTGGGGACGTCAGCGTAGAGCTGCCCGTATTGATCCAGTCCTGCCTGGATGCCTGCGGGAACGCCTGGCCGGGCAATGCCGAAGGGGCTGATCCCGACCATCAGCCAAGGCTTCTCGTCGTGGACCATCTCGTAGAGGCGTCGGACGAAGCGGTTGATGTTGTCTCGTCGCCAATCATCCCGGCGCAGCTTGCCACCATTGGCTCGATAGTCTGACCACGATGCGTCGTCAGGGAAGGGCTTGCCGTTCTCGGGGTATGGGTAGAAGTAGTCATCGATGTGGACCCCGTCGATGTCGTATCGGCGGACCACGTCTTGGATGACGGCTAACGTCCAGGTGTGCGCGGTTGGGTGTCCGGGATCCATCCACTGATACGCGCCGTAGTGATGCGTCAGCTGCGGCGCTCGCTGGGTTATGTGGCGTGGATGCGGTCGCGAAGTGCCCGCCTTGTGCCAGCAGCGGAAGGGGTTGAACCAAGCGTGGAGCTGGAGGCCGCTCCGATGGCAGCGGTCGATGAGGTAGCGGAGGGGGTCGAGGCCTTCGCCTGGCGCCTTGCCTTGCACGCCGGTGAGCCACTCCGACCATGGCTCGAGCGGGGACGCGTAGAAGGCGTCGGCTGCCGCGCGGACCTGGAAGATCAGCGCGTTGAGCTTGAGCGCGACCGCGCGCGCGACGATCGCGTCGAGCTCTGCGCGTAATTGCGCCGGGCGGAGCCCCTTCTTCGAGGGGAAGTCGATGTTGTTAACCGTGGCGACCCACGCGGCGCGGAACTCCTCTGCAGGCTCCGCGCCCCGGCGGTCTTGGCCTTCGACTGGTGCGCAGCAGGTGAGCACGACGAGCGTCGCGGCGATGGGCAGTGCGCGCAGCAGTCTGTTCATGGGCATGGATCCCTGCGCTGATCATGCCAGCGGCTCGACCGGGATCCAGTGTGAGCGGAGGCGGATGCAGGGGACTTCCAATGAGGACGGTTGGGTCCGTCGTGGCCAGGGACTAATCTCGCCGCAGGACATGTCGAACTCGAAGTTTGTGCTGCGGGCTGTGGTGCTGTCCCTCGCGGGCACCGTGCTCGTCGTCCTCGGCGTGGGGCAAGTGCTCGCCGACGAGTGGACGGTGGCCACGACGCACGTTGTGTCCAGCGATGAGGCGCGCGTCGCCGCCGCGGTCAAAGATCTACGCCGGTGGCAGGAGTGGTCTTC
>JAYYEE010000429.1:0-7847 GCA_036160175.1 Planctomycetota bacterium | reverse complement strand
TATTGGTGTGCGGCCTACCGCGCGCTGCTGGAGGCCGCCCAACATGAGCGCGTTCACCTCGTCGGCTTCGAAGCGCTCGGAGAGCGGCGCGGCCTCGAGCCCCTCGCCGGCGCCGCCGGCGTCGACCCCTCCGAGCTCCGGGCACACGCAGAGATCCTCAGCGAGGCGCCCGCTAGGGAGGTCAACACCTCAAGCCTTCCCGCTGATGTCTTGGAGGCGGCCGCTTCGCTGCACGAACAACTCCGCGCTCGCTGCTTGCTCGCGCGATGACCGCGCTACTTGCGCAGCATGGGGATCGTGACGGTGTTGTCCGGGTTCGTCATGACCACCCGATCCGCGCCCTCGAACGTGAACCGCGACGTCTCCGGCGCGCGCCCGTCGTAGGTGATCGTGACGGTCAGCGCCTCGCCGTCGACCGCGTCGATCTTGTAGCTGCCCACCGCGTCGGCGGGCGTACCTGAGAGCTGCACGCTGCCGTCGCCGCCGAGCGTCATCCGCATCGCGCGCATGGCGTCGAGCTTGATCTTGTGCATCGCCGCCATCTGACCCGAGAGCTTGGCGCCCTCCTGCTCGACGACCGTCACGTCCGCGCCCCACGTGCCGATGAGCGCGTCACGGGGGTCCTGGCTGCCACACCCGCTCAGCGTGACGAACATGGACAGGGCGGCGGCGGTCAGGGCTCGGGTGTTCATCTCGTCTCCTCAATAAGAACCGGGCCTGCATGCAAACGCTCACGATCGCGCTCGTCAAGCGCGGTCGCTACCGTTGCACACGCGTCATGAACCCATCGACCGACCCAGCCGCCTCGCCCCGGGCAGACCGCGCGACGACCGCGCTGGTCACGCTCGTCGCTGCGGCGATCTACGTCGGGCTCGGCCAAACGACGCTGCACCACAACGACGGCCACCGAATCCTGCACCTGCTGGCGCGCGGCGAGCTCGACTTCGGCCGACACCACCTCTCGCTCCCGTGGATGCACGCGTTCCACGAGGTCTTCACGGCGCCGCTGGGGCTCCCGGCGTACCGCAGCGTGACGCTCCTCAACGCGCACAGCTCTGCTGCTGCAGTCGGCCTAGTGTTCTCCGCCGCGCGCATCTCTCAGCTGCCGCGCGCTAGCGCGCTCGTCGCGGCGACGCTCTTCGGCGGCTGCTTCCCCGTGTTGTTCTTCGCGACGCTCGTGGAGTTCCACGGCGTCTTCCTCCCGTGGGTGACGCTCTCGTTCTGGCTGGGGTGCCGTTGGAACCGCGACGGCGGCTACGGATGGGCGATCGCGATGGGCGCCGTCGCTGGGCTCGCGACGCAGCTCCACTCGATGGGAGTCTTCGCAAGCGGCTTGTTCTGCTTGCTGCATTGGGCAGCGCGCCGCGACCGAGGGCGCAGCGCCAAGCTCCTAGAGAGCGCAGCTGGCGTCGGCGCGCACGTCGCGGTGTTCCTCGCCGGGACGGCCCTGTGGCAGAGCCTCGGGTGGTCCGTCGGCGCAGCGGTCGACGCGCTGCCGCGCGGCGCAGCGCTCGCCGACGCGCTCATCGACCGTGTCCCCCTCACCCTCTGGCGCGAGTTCGCGCTGCCGCTCTGCCCGCTCTCACTGATCACTGCCTGGGCGCTCACGCGGACAGAAGGCCGGGCCGCTGCCGTCGCGGTGCTGCTCGCGTGCGCCCCTTACATCGCGCTGTCGGCGCTTATCCTGGGCGTTTCCGAGCACGGCGCCTACTTGGCGGCGCTCGCGGCGCCCATGTCGCTGCTCGCCACGCGCGTCGTCCCGCAGAAGGCGCTCATCGCGATCACCGCTGCCGCGTGGACCTGCAGCCTGTGGCTGACGTGGAGCCACGACACCGAAGGGGCGCGATACCGAGACTTCGCTGCCGGGTTCCAGCGGCTCGCCGGCGCGGAGCCTGCCCTGCTGCTCTACTGCGAAGACCCGGTCCCTGGCGCCGACGCGCACGTCGACGAGCTGGCAGCGCTCCGGTTGTTCGCGCCCTCGACGGAGAGCATGCGCTTGGAGGGGCTGGCTGCGGCGCGACCCGCCGACGCCCGCGAGCAGGTCGTCGCGCTCGCCGCCGCGCTGCCGGCCATGCAACGTCGCGCGAAGTTGCTGCTCGGGCGCTGCTCCTACGAGGCCCTGAGGGACCGCTATGAGAGCGGCCCCGTCTTGCTCCAAGCCATCGAACGCGCATGTCGCCTCGAACCGCGGCGAGAGATCGGGTTTGATGGGTTCGAGTTGCTCGCACGTTGAGCGGCCCGCTGTCACACCTGGACTCGCCGCGATAAGGCGCCATGCTGTGGCTCGGGCCACAACTTCAACGCCACATTTCCTTGACCCAATCGAAGACTCGATCTCTCAACCACCTCCTCCTCGAAGGCGGCGTCATCATGACGTCTATCTTGCTCGCCTTCGCGCTAGACGCGCTCTGGGACTCGAGCAAGGTCGCCGGCAAGGCACAGGTGGCGCTCGCGTCGCTTAAGGCTGAGTTCGAAGCCAACTTGGTGTCGTGCGTCAAGGTCCGCGACTACCACTTCGACAACGCTCGGGAATTCGCCGCGCTGCTACGTGAACGCGACGACGAGATCTTGAAGCTCAGCGACGAAGAGGCGACGACCGCCTACTACACGATCTGCTCGCCGCGGACGTTCGACGCCTTGCTCGGGACGACCAAGTCTGTCATCAGCTCGGGCACCTTCGACATCCTGCAGGACCCGAGGCTGCGCAACGGGCTCGACATGTTCTTGAACCTCGTGGAGGACACCCACGAGGACGTTCAAAACATGCTGTACTACATGAGGGTCCTGGGTGAACACGAGGTCGGGCTCGGTGGGCCTTGGGCACATCCTGGCGCGCCAACCAGCCCCGGCGACCTCACCCCCGACACCTCGTATCAGCGACGGATCACGGCAGGCAAGCTCCTGCAGCTGCTGCGAAGCCAAGACTACATCGGCCGCGCCAAGCTCTACCAAGGCTGCGCTAGCTGGTACAGCGGAGAGCTCGGCGGCATCGCTGACCACATCCGCGAGCTCCTCGCGATCATCAAGGACCTACAGAACTGATCGCCATCACGTCCTCGAACACCTCCGCCACCCTGATCGATATGCCTGCCAAACACCTCTTGTCCGCAGCTGCGCTCGCCGGCGCCGCCGCCCTCCCCGCTCAGTACTTTGAAGCGCGTAACGCGGCGATGGGCGGCGTCGGCGTCGCCTCCTCGAGATACGTCTCCGCGGGGTGGGCAAATCCTGCGCTGCTGACGTCCGCCGCGCCGACCGAGCGGTTCGGCCTGATCATTCCGGCGGCAGGCGTGCGCGCCTACGACGCGACCGACCTCGCCAACGACGTCGACGCCTTCGTGGACTCCTTCGAGGCGCTCGACAACAACCCGCTCGCGACCGCGCAGCAGTTCGCAGGCCTAGGCGACCAGCTGACCGCGCTGGGCGGGCGCCGGGTCAACAGTGAGCTCGGCGGCGGGCTCGCCTTTGCGATGCCCTCAGACAAGGTCGCGTGGTCCATCCACGCGCAGAACTACACCGACCTGCAACTGTTCGCCAAGATCGACCCGCTCGACGACGACCTGATCGCCAACACGGTCGCTGGCGCGCCGTTCCCGGCGCTCGACTCCAACGCGCGCGCGCTCGGCGTCGCGGTTACCGAGCTAGGCGTCTCGCTGGCGACGCGCTTCGAGCTGTCGGGCGTCGGCGTCGGCGTGGGCGTGACCCCTAAGTTCCAGCGCGTTGACACCTTCAACTACGCTGCGACGCTCGACACCTTCGACAGCAGCGACTTCGACGAGGAGCAATACCGCAACGACAACGACGCCTTCAACTGCGACGCAGGCCTGACCCTTGAGTGGGACGACGCGGGCGTTCGGTTCGGGCTCATGGCCAGAAACCTCGTCGCAGAAACCTACACGACCGTCGACTCGCTCGGCTCGTCGTTTGATTACGAGCTCGGGCCGCAAGCGACGGTTGGGCTCTCGTGGCGCACCGACGCCGTGACGCTCGCTGCGGACGCTGACGTCAACCCCTTGGAGCGCTTCGACGACGAGGACCTCGCCGCCGCACTCTCTCCCAGCCCGTCCTTCAGCGACGACGTGCAGATGGCCCGCCTCGGCGCAGAGTTCACAGCCTGCGACTGGCTGCAGCTGCGCGCCGGCTACGCGCACGACCTCGAGGGGACGCTGGACGACGCCATCAGCGCAGGCGTCGGACTCAACGGCAACGGCGGCGTGTTGCGGATCGACCTTTCCGGCGTCTACGTCGACGACCAGAGCTACGGCGCGGTCGCCCAGGTGACGTTGACGTTCTGACGCGGCGCAGCGCCACCGGCTACCGGTTACGGCCCTGCAGCTGCCACCGCAGGACGCGGGCCAGGAACAAGGGGCTGCCGACGAGGTAGCGCCGCCATAGCCGCCGCGGTTCGACCGCGAGCCGCCACACCCACTCCAGCGACGCTGCGCGCAGCCACCTCGGGGCGCGCGGCTTGTCCCCGGAGAAGAAGTCGAACAGCCCGCCGACGCCCAGACGCGCGGGCGGCTGCAGTCGGTCTGCGTGCCGACGGAGGAACAGCTCTTGGAGCGGCGCTCCGAACGCCACCAACAGCAGCTCCGCGCCGGAGTCATTGACCGCGTCGATCACGTGGTCGCAGCGCTCGTGGTCGAAGAAGCCGTCCCTCGCGCCGACCACCTTCAGCGCTGGGAAGCGCGCGGTCATCCGATCGGCCGCTCGCTGCGCTACGCCGGGGGCTGCGCCGAGCAGGTAGAGGCGCAGCCCCCGGGCCGCTGCGCGCTCGCAGAGCGCGGGGAACATGTCCGTGCCGTTGACGTTGGCGATCACGGGGCGCCGGCTAATCCACCCCGCGATCCTCATCCCGACGCCATCTGCGTAGACGCGCGCCTTGGGATCACGTAGCGCCGCCAAGTAATCCGGGCGGCGCGCGGCGACGTTCATGCAGTCCGCGTTCGCGAAGAAGAAGTCGCGCGCGACGCCGCCCGACGCCGCCGTGACCACCTCTTCCACGGCCTCCGGCATGGTGACGTTCGCGACCGACACTTGGTTGACGACCAACGGCGGGCGGCTGGCTAGATCTTGGTCGGTCACACCTCAGCGAGCTCCGCCGGCGCCGCCGGCGAGCGTGGCTCGTCCACGCCCGCCTCGCCGGTTTGCGGATGACCTCCGACCTTAGGCGTCCCCGGCGTCCGTGACAACCAAGGGCGCGCGCGGCCGCCGTTGTCATCCCCGGCGGGCCCGCTTTGATGGAGAACATGTCCAGCGATCCCCCCGTCCGTCTTGAGCACCTCGACCGCGAGGGGGACGGGCGACGCTTCTCGCCGAGCGCAGGCCGCAACCAGCAGCACATCGTCGACGCGCTCGTCGAGTTGCTGCCCGAGAGCGGCGTCGGTCTCGAGGTCGCATCGGGCACCGGCGAGCACGCCGTGCTCGCTGCGACGAGGCTACCGCGCTGGCGATGGACGCCCTCAGAGCGTGACGAAGACGCGCTCGCATCGATCGAGGCGTGGGTGAGACACGCGCACTTGTCCAACCTTGCGCCGCCGCTCCGCCTAGATCTGCGCGACCCGTGGCCCTTCGACCCGGAGTCGCTCGACGCCGTCTTCGCCAGCAACGTCATGCACATCTCGCCGATAGAGACGACCGAGGCGTTGCTCAAACGTGCTGCGAAGCATCTGAAGCGTGGCGCGTCGCTGCTCATCTACGGCCCCGTGTTCCTGCCTGACGTGCCGCGCCCAGCGGGCAACCGCGCGTTTGATCACGACTTGCGCGCGCAAGACCCCACCTATGGCGTTCGGGAGTTCGCGGCGATCGCGGCGATCGCGGCGCGCGTGGGGCTCAGCGCACCCGCGGTGCGGAGCATGCCCGCAGACAACGTCATCCTCCAGTTCAAGCAGCCCTGAGCCTAACGCCGGTATATTCGACGCATTGAGATCAGCGCACGCGCTCCGCTTGGACTCGTGCAGGTCTTCAACCAACTGCAGGAAGGCAAATGCGCCGCACGACCTTGATAGCAACAGCGGCGGCCTGCGTAGCCGCAGCAGCGCTCTCCGCTTGGCTCTGGCTGACGCCAACGGCCGGCCCGAACCACGGGCCGGTGAGCGGCCCGACCGAGGCCGCGCCTGACCAAGGCGCGCGCCGCGTTGACGCGGCGATAGAGGCGCACCCCCTCGTCCGGCAAGCGGCAGACGGCGCACCCCCGAAGGATGGCATCACCGTGACGGTCGTTGACGCGGCTGGGCAACGGGTCCCAGCTGCGGAGGTCGCGGTCGGCGCCCCCGACGGCGCCCTGACGCTACAAGCGCGGCGCGATCTCGAGCAGCGAGCGTGGGCGGGAGCGCGCACGCTCACCGACGACCGCGGCGAAGCCTGGCTCGCGACCGCGACGCCGAACTCCCAGCTCTTCGTCTATGCCCGCGAAGGAGATCGCTGGGGAGAGGCCCGCGTCTCTGAGGAGGCGCTCCGAGACCCCCTCACAGTGACGCTTCGTCAAGACCTCACGCTGCGCGCGCGCGTCGTCGACCCGCGCGGCCATCCGGTCACCGACGTCGGCGTCCGCATCTGCGAGCGCGCGGACCCAGATGATCGCGGGAGAGAGATCCGCGGCGCGACGACAGATCCCGACGGCGTCGCCACGTATTTCCACGCGCAGCAGCTGATCGACACGGGCTGGGGTGCAACGGCCGCGCTTGTCGCGGACATCACGGGCGCTGAGAGCGTGTCTGCGACGTTCCGGTTCGACGCCATTCCGACCGAACCGATCGAGCTGCGGTTACCGGCGCACGGCGCGGTCGTCGTCGAGGTCGTAGGCCAAGACGGCGCGCCGCACCGAGGCCTCTCTCAACCTATCGACGCAGAGTTGACGGTCCTAGCGGGGTCAAAGACATGGAGTCGCCGCGCTCAGCTTGACGGCAGCCGCTTAGAGCTCCCACGCGTCGAGCTAGGCTTGCGGCTTCGGGTCGAGCTGGACTCCGAAGAGCTCCGCGGCGCGGTCGAGTTTCAGGGGCCCTCGACGTGGGGCGAGCTCATCACGTCGAAGCTCATCGCCGAACGACAACCCACCCTCCGAGGGCGGCTCGTCAACGAACGCGGCGAGCCTCAGCAGGGTTACTGGCACGCCAAGCACTCCAACAAGAAGTTCACGAACTACTTCCAGTACTTCGAGACGACGGAGGACGGGCGGTTCGAAGTGCCGGTTCCGCCGATGACCGACGATGCGAGCGCGCCGCGGGCGATCCGCTTCGAGCGGACCATCCCGACGTTCTCGGAGCAGGCTTTGCTGACCCTGACCGACCTCGACCTCCAGCCTGGCCCGAATGACCTCGGCGACGTCGTTCTAGGTACGCCGCCGATCTTGGCCGCGGGGTGGGTCGTCGACGACGTCGGCGACCCTGTCGTCGGCGCCCACATCAACATCAGCTACGGTGACGCCGATGGCACCTCACAAGGCATACGGACGCCGAAGAATGATGGGTTCGTCACCGATGAGCAGGGCGCGTTCGAGGGGCGCGCCTTCTCCTCGCACGAGGAGCTGCTGCTCCGCGTGATCCAAGGCGCGAACGTCGGGCCTCGGGTCGCGTTCGCGCCGCCGGCGACCGGCCTCCGCTACGTCCTACCGCGGGTCGGCGAGGTCGTCATGCCGGTGACCTTTGTCGGCCTGATGCGCCCCGAAGACGCCGTGTTCACGCGCACCGACGTCGCGAACGGGGCGGTCATCGGCGACGCTGCCGGCGACCAGCTAGTGGACGGTAGATACCGCTGGCCGGCGATCCCGCCCGGCCGCTACGACTTCGCCGTGCGCGCCCTCGGGTCGCCGACGCCGCTCGCGTCGGTCGCCGGCGTCGATGTCCGCGCCA
>JAYYEE010000428.1:0-19331 GCA_036160175.1 Planctomycetota bacterium | reverse complement strand
AGATCAGCTGTCCGCCTGCGGCGAGCGCGAGGTAGTCCATGATGCGCTCGTACATGTGCCAAGCGGGCAGGACAGACAGGAAGGTGTCTTGGTCAGTGAAGCGCAGGACGTCCGAGCACGTCGACATGTTGGACAGCACGTTGGCGTGACTCAGCATGACGCCCTTAGGCTCCGCGGTCGTGCCCGAGGTGTAGACGATGGTGAGGAGGTCGTCCGGCTGCACCGCGCCGCGCGCGTCGCGCAGCGTTGCTGCGCTTTGGTCGCGCGCGAGCTCGCCCTTCGCGCCGAGGTCGCCGAGGGCGATCGCGCCCTCGACGGAGGTCGCGTCGGCCATCACGATGACGTGCCGCAGCTCGGCGAGGTCGCCCTGCATGGCGATCAGATCGCGCGCGACCTTGTCGTTCTCCGCGAACGCGGCGCAGCTGCCGCTGTGCTCGAGGATGAAGCGGAGCTCGGTCGGGGTCGTGTCTGAGCCGCGCGGAACGTCGACGACCCCGAGGCTCGCGAGGGAGAGGTCGATCAGCAGCCACTCGTACCGGTTCTCGGCGACGATGCCGACGCGGTCGCCGCGGCGGATTCCCAGATCGAGAAGCGCCGCAGCGAGGGCGTCGACGTCGGCGGCCAAGCGCCCGAAGGAGATGGGGCTGTGGTCCTGGGCGGTCCGGCGTGGCAGGAAGACCCGGTCGCCGCGGTCGCGGACGAACGTGTCGAGGAGTTCCGGGAACGTCGTTGGGAACGAGGGCATGCGCGGCTGATGGTGAGACCGGACGGGAGAACCCCCGCCTTCCGGGAATTCGTAGGCTTGACTTCGACCTTTGGGATCTTTAGGAATGTCCGCCCTCGTTCGCGGGGTCAACCCTCAGCCGAAAACGCACCGCGCGTATTCGGCGGGTAGGCTTCCCGCCGACGAGCCCTGGTTGCGGGTGTAGCTCAGTGGTAGAGCATCACGTTGCCAACGTGAGGGTCGTGAGTTCGAATCTCATCACCCGCTCCAGTTTTTCCCCTCGTCGCCGGCGCGGCTCCTAGGTGAGCCCCGGGAACGAGCCTAAGTCTCTGGCTCCGAGGACCCTTGATGTGGGGGGCTGCGGAATTGGCCGTATTCTCGGTCTATGCATCCAACGCGTGGGATCTTCGTGGCCACGGCGCTCGCCGGGGCCGTCTTCGCACAGCGGCCGCTGCCTGGCATCACGCAGGACTGGAGCCAGGTCGAGCAGCGCGTCGCGTGGCACGGGACGTGGGCCGGTGCGAAGGCGGCCGCAGCGGCGAGCGGGCGGCCGATCCTGTTGGTGTTTGCAGCGCCCCACTGCAACCAAGTCCCAGGCATGTGGTGACCAGGCAAGCAGGAGATGGACAGGAGTTACCTGTCCGACCAAGCTGTCGTCGCGGCATCCCGCGCGTTTGTTTGTGCGCGGCTGATCACCTTCGAAGACGAGGAAGAGGCGAAGCTGATGAGGCGCCTTATGCGCGGCCGCAACCTGGTGAACACGGTGTTCACAATCCTCGACCCCACAGGCGCTCGTCCGCTGGTCCGCCCCGGGCGCTCGCCGCGCGGGGCATATGACAGCGGCGCCGAGATGGCCGCGGCGATGAACAAAATCGCGCAACGGCATCCAGGCAAGAAGCTCGTTCAGCCGGCGCAGCTCGGGTTGCCCGCTCTGGAAGACGTCCGGATCGCGCTCAACGTCACGGAGTGTGACGCGCAGCAGCTGCTGATCCTCAGGGGAGACGCCAAGAAAACTGCTTCGCTCGAGCAGCGCTTGATCGAGCTCTGCTGGTCGGACGAGCTCGTGGGCCGGTTCCTCTACGTGCGCGCCGGTGACCAGACAGACTGGGCGGCGATCGCTGACAGCGACCGAGCCCCCGAGGACGGCGTCCTGATCGTGCGCACCGAGCGTTATGGCCTCAAAGGTAAGGTGGTCGCCTCGCTCTCTTGTGACGTCAGCGCCGCGAAGCTGAAGGCGCAGCTGCTCAAAGCCGTCGAGTCGTTTGCGCCGGCGGCCGCGGACACGCGCAAGCTTCGCCGCGCCGGGACTCGCGCGGGGTTGCGTTGGGACACTGAGCTGCCGCTGCCGAAGAAGCGCTGAGCGGGCGCAGTGGCCCTTAGTCGACCATCCGCCACCGTGTGGCCTCGCCGGCGCGCATCGGCACGAGGCGCTCGGCGCCGTACGGCAGGTCGGCGGGCACCGGTTGCTCGACGCGCTCTAGGGTGACCTTCTCGGTGTGGCGCGGGAGCCCGTAGAAGTCTGGCCCGCGGAAACTCGCGAACGCCTCGAGTTGGTTGAGGGCGCCGGCGTCCTCGAACGCCTCGGCGTAGAGCTCGAGCGCGGCGTGGGCCGTGTATACGCCCGCGCAGCCGCAGTCGCTCTCCTTGCGCCCGCGCGCGTGCGGCGCGCTGTCCGTGCCGAGAAAGAAGCGCGGGTCTTCACCCGTCGCCGCAGCGACCAGCGCTTGGCGGTGACGCTCGCGCTTCAAGACCGGGAGGCAGTAGGCGTGCGGGCGAATGCCGCCGCGGAACAGCTCGTTGCGGTTCCAGAGCAGGTGGTGCGCGGTGATCGTTGCCGCCACGTTCTCGCTCGCAGCGCGGACAAACTCGACGGAGTCCGCGGTCGTCACGTGCTCGAGCACGACGCGCAGCCGCGGGAAGTCGGCGCACAATGGGGCGAGGTGGCGCTCGAGGAAGACGCGCTCGCGGTCGAAGATGTCGATGTCGGAGTCCGTAACCTCTCCGTGGAGCAACAACGGGACGTCCAGGCGCTCCATCTCGGCGACGGTCTCGCGCACCCGCCCCCAGTCGGTCACGCCGTTCTCTGAGTTGGTCGTCGCGCCGGCCGGGTAGTACTTCACCGCGTGCACGGCAGCCGAGCGAGCGGCCGCCTCGATCTCGGACGGCGGCGTCTGGTCGGTTAGGTAGAGCGTCATCAAGGGCGCGAACTCGGCTGCCGCGGGCGTCGCCGCCAGGATGCGCTCGCGGTAGGACTCGGCGCGCGCGACCGTGGTCACCGGCGGCTTCAAGTTCGGCATGACGACCGCTCGGCCGAACTGGCGCGCGGTGTGCGGGACGACGTCCGCGAGGACCTCTCCGTCGCGGAGGTGGAGGTGCCAGTCGTCAGGGCGGGTCAATTCGATGCGCATCGAGTCTGCAGGATGCCCGATGCGCGGGCTTGTTGCACCTCCCAAGCCGGGGCGTGGCGTTCCTTCAGTCTCCTCGATAGCCTGCGGCCGTGAACCCCAACCGCCACAAGAGCCCGCGAAGCGTCGCGCCACGCGACGCGATCGCCGCCAGCGGGCCCGCGCGTCGCGTGGCCGAGGGCGCGTCTTGACGTTCCCGCTGCTCGCCGCGCTCGCGTTCACGCTGCCGACGGCCCTCGTCGCAGCGGTGATCGGCTTGATCCGGTGGCTGCTGGGCCGGCCCCAGCGTCGCTATTGGCGCGTCGCGCTTCAGGTCCACCTCGCGCTGTTCCCGCTGCACCTCTTCGTTACGTTCCCGGCGGCGATCGGCTACGTCGATTCGCAGCTGATCGGGACGCGCGGAGATGAGGGCAGTTACGCCGGTCCGCGCGTCCTGCCGTCTGGCGAGCTGCAGGTCCAGACCACGAGCACCTTGCGCGCCGAGCGCGCGGCCGGCGGCCCGGCGCTGGATGACGCGACGCTCGCGGCGGTCGCGGGGCGGACGCACCGCGTCGCGACGTCGGAAGGGGTCGCGCTCCGGGTGTACTGTATCGAGCCGGTCGACGCCGAGCCCCAGTTCGTCGCGCTCCTCGTCCACGGCCTCTTCCGCTCTTCGATGGAGCTAGAGCCCGTGGCCAAGATGCTCCGGCAGCGCGGGGGGGAGGTCTGGTTGATGGACCAGCGCAATCACGGCAGCAGCAGCCGCGCGCCCTTCACGGGCGGCTTGCGCGAGAGCGATGACGTGGTCGCAGTGGTCGACTACATGCGTCGCCAGCCAGGGCGGGCGGAGCGTCCGCTGGTGATCCTGGGCGTCAGTCTGGGGACAGTCGCGGTGGCGTTGGCGTTGCCGCGGCTCGACGGCGTCGCGGGCGTCGTGCTGGACGCTCCGATCGACGACCTCACGGCTGCAGCGCATCGGATGATGACGTTCCGTCGGCCCGGAGACCGCCGCTCCTCGCTCTACATGTACGAGCCGTGGCGCTCGTTGATCGTCACCGCCATCGGCTGGTGGTCGGGCTTCTCGATGTCGGACGTGCGCCCGATCGAGGTGGTCGCGACGATGCCGCACGACCTGCCCGTGTTGGTCGTCGCCGAAGAACTCGACGACCGGGCGCCCCCGGACTCGGTCGAGAACATGTTTGTCCGCATGCCGCAGCACGAGGGGACCAAAGAGCTATGGCGCGTCGGTGACGTCGGCCACGCCAAGGCGTTCCGCGAGCGCCCGGCTGAGTATGACGAGGCCCTGGGCCGACTGCTCGCGCGCCTCCGGCGCTGACGGGTCAACCCAGCCGCTCGAGCTGGCGCGCCAAGTCGTGCTGCGGCCACGGGCTGTTCGCGCGCAGCTGGCCGAGGTTGCCGTGCATCAGCGGGTGGTCGACCTTCGGCATGTCGAGCTCCAGCCACGCGCGAACCGCACCGACGGCGAGCACTTCGAGCGGGTAGAGGCGGCACGGCGGGTCGTCGAAGTCGGCGCCGGTGCCGCGCGCCTGCTGCAGGTGCAAGTCGAGCGCGTCCGCGAGGGCGCGGCCCAAGAGGCGGGCGTCGCCGCGCCAGTGCTGCATGATCTCCTCGTAAGCCCCCAGACGCGAAGAGCGGTTGACCCTGCGGCCGGCGCGCAGCGCGAGCAGCTCGCGGGTGAAGAACGGCAGGCTGTCCTTCTCTGAGAACGCGATGTCCGGCAGCCCCAGGAACCAGGCATAGAGCGGCTCCGCGCCTGGGTCGTTCAGCGCGACGCCGAGCAGCGCGGTCCACGCGCCGTGCAGCAGCGAGAAGGGCAGCCTCACCTTCTCGCCGCGTCGTCCGCGCTGCGGCGCGGGGGCGGCGAGCCGCGCGAGGAGCGCCGCGCGTCGGAGCGTCTGCCCTTGCCGGGCCTCATCAAAGCCGCCGCTGTCGCCGTCGAGCACGCGGTGCACGCCGTGGCCGAGGTGCCACGTGCCGAGCATCCAACCGGCGACGTGCGCCTGCGCGCGCCGCGCGGGGTCGGCCAGTCCGCGGCGGAGCTGGGCCTCCTGGTCGTCTCGGAGGAACTTGGCGTTGCTGGGTCGCTGCGCCCACTCCTGCAGGTTGCGGCGGAGGGAGGTGATCGTGGCCAGGGACATCCGCTGTGCAGCCTAGCCCGGCGGCAGCAGATCGGTAGCGGCCGCTCAAGCTGCTTACGCGTCGGCTCTGCGGATGACGGGTCAGGCAGCCGAGCTAGGGAAGGATGGACTTCGCTCGACGGGGTTGTGCCGGGGCGGCTGTGGCCGACAATCCAGGCCGGTCTCCTAGGCCCCAGCCATGCGTCTCGTCACCCCGATCGCTCTCTGCCTCGGCGCAGGCCTCGCTGCCCAGCAGCGCGGTCACTGGTCCTACGCGCCGGTCGAGCGCCCGCAGCTGCCAGCGGCGACCTCGTCGTCTTGGGGCAGCGGGCCGATCGACCAGCTCGCGCTGGCGGGGATGCGCGCGCGCGGCCTCGAGCCGTCGGCGCCGGCGGACCCGGCGGCCTGGCTGCGACGTGTCACGCTCGACCTGACCGGGTTGCCGCCGACGACCGAAGCGCTCGACGCGTTCCTGCAGGACTCCAGCGACGCCGCGCGCGGTCGCGTCGTCGACGCGATGATGGCGACCGACGCCTTCGCTGAGCGTTGGGCGACGTGGTGGCTCGACCTCGCGCGCTACGCCGACAGCCAGGGTTACGAGAAGGACGCGCTGCGCATGACGATGTGGCGCTACCGCGACTGGGTGATCGACGCGTTCCGGCGCGACCTGTCGTTTGACCAGTTCACGATCGAGCAGCTCGCTGGAGATCTGCTGCCGGGCGCGACCCTAGACCAACAGCTGGCGACGGCGTTCCACCGCCAGACGATGAACAACACTGAGGGCGGGACCGACGACGAGGAGTTCCGCGTCGCCGCCGTCGTCGACCGCGTCGACACCACGATGCAGGTGTGGATGGGCTCGACGCTGGGCTGCGCGCAGTGCCACGACCACAAGTATGACCCCTTCTCGCAAGAGGAGTTCTTCGAGCTGTTCGCGTTCTTTGACCAGACGGCCGACGCGGACCGCAACAACGACGAGCCGCGCATGCGCGCGCCGACCGCTGCGAATCGCGCGGCCGCAGCTTCGCTCGCGGTGAAGATCGATAGTGTGCGCGCAGCGCTCGCCGCGCCCGCGGGCCCCGTCCCCGAGGCGAGCCAGTGGCACCTGCTTGGGCCCGTGCCCGGCGCGGACTTCGCCGACGCCCGCGACCGTGCGTTCGCGCCCGAGCGCGACGGCGCGCGGCTGGACCAGGAGCAAGAGGGGTTGCGCTGGCAGCCGCGGCCGGGCTTCGTCGACGGCAAGGTCCACAACTGGAACGGCGCCAACAGCGCGTTCTACCTGCACCGCACGCTCCGCGCTGCGACGGCCTGTGAGGTGACGCTCTCGCTGGGTAGCGACGACGCGATCGCCGCGTGGTGCAACGGCAAAGAGGTGCTGCGTAAGAACGTCGCGCACGGCGCGCAGCTCGACCAGGAGCGCGTCGTGATCGCGCTGCAGCCCGGCGACAACGACCTGCTGCTCAAGGTGACGAACGGCGGCGGGCCAGGCGGGTTTGCGTTCGAGCTCTGGGGTCCGTCCGAGGGCGCCCATCGGGCTGAGCTTCGCCGGCTAGAACAAGAGCTGGAGCAGAACCAAGGGCCGCTGGTGCCGATCCTGCGCGAGCTGCCAGTCGACAAGCGCCGCGTGACGCGCGTGCATATCCGCGGCAGCTTCCTCGACCAAGGGGACGAGGTGCAGCCGGATACGCCTGCGGTCTGGCCGAAGATGCCCGAGGGCAGGCGCAAGGACCGGCTCGGCTTCGCGAACTGGCTGATGTCTTCCGAGAACCCGCTGACAGCGCGGGTGCTCGCCAACCGCTTCTGGAGCGAGCTGTTCGGCCGCGGCATCGTCGCCACACTGGAGGACTTCGGTACGCAGGGCGACGCGCCGTCGCACCCCGAGCTGCTCGACTGGCTCGCCTGCGAGTTCGTCGAGTCCGGTTGGTCGATGCGGCATCTGCTGCGCACGATCGTGCTGTCGTCGACGTACTCGCAGACATCGGCGCAGACGGCGCGCCACCGGGACCTCGACCCCGAGAACGTCTGGCTGGCGCGCGGTCCGGCCTTCCGGCTGACGGGTGAGCAGCTACGCGACCAAGCGCTGGCGGTCTCCGGCCTGCTGAGCCGAAAGGTCGGCGGGCCGAGCGTGATGCCGCCGCAGCCTGGCGGCGTCTGGCGGCAGCTCTACAGCGGCGCGCGCTGGACGGACGCGAGCGGGGAAGACCGCTATCGTCGCGCGCTCTACACGTTCTGGCGCCGGACCAGCCCGCACCCCGCGATGATGGTCTTCGACGCGCAGAGCCGTGAGGCATGCGTGCTGCGTCGCCAGCGGACCAACACGCCGCTGCAGGCGCTGGTGCTGTGGAACGACCCGCAGTTCCACGAGCCGGCCAAGGCGCTGGGCGAGCAGGCGATGCAGGTCGGTGCTGATGATCCTGCCGCCGGCGCTGCGTGGCTGTGGCGTCGGTGCCTGCTGCGCGAGGCGCGCCGAACGGAGCGTGACCGGCTGCTCGCGTTGCTGCAGGAAGAGCGCGCGCTCGGCGCGTCCGAGGCGGACGCCTGGGGCGTCGTCGCCAGCGTCGTGATGTGCCTCGACGAATTCGTGAGCCGAAGATGACGATTTACGAACAGCTCAGTCGCCGCAGGCTGCTTGAGGGTGCGGGCGTCTCGGTCGGCGCAGCAGCGCTGCGCTCGCTGCCAGGCGGCTCCGACGACCGGAAGCAGCCTGGAGCCGCGCCGCGCGCCAAGAGCGTCATCTACCTGCACATGGAGGGCGCGCCGCCGACGCTCGACATGTTCGATCGCAAGCCGACGCTCGACCGCTTCCACGGCGACAAGTGTCCGGACGAGTTCCTGCAGAAGGAGCGGTTCGCCTTCATCAAGGGGCACCCGACGCTGCTCGGTCACCCGCACGGTTGGATCCGCGCGGCGAACGGGATCGAGATGTGTGAGCTGTTCCCGCACCTCGCGCAGCAGATGGGGGACGTGACGTTGATCCGGTCGATGTACACCGACCAGTTCAACCATGCGCCGGCCGAGCACTTGATGTTCTCCGGCGCGCCGCGGCCAGGCAGGCCGTCGATGGGCTCGTGGCTCTCGTATGGGCTCGGGAGCCAGAATCGCGACCTCCCCGACTTCGTGGTGATGGTGAGCGGGGGCATGCCTAGCGCGGGCAAGGCGCTGTGGAGCGCGGGGTTCTTACCCTCGGTGCACCAGGGCGTGGAGTTCCGCTCGGCGGGGGAGCCGGTGCTCTACTTGCAGAACCCGGCCGGCTACGACCGCGCCCGCCGGCGGCGCTCGCTCGACGCGCTCAACGACCTCAACCGGCTCCACGAGCAGCGTGCAGGCGACCCGGAGACGACGACGCGCATCGCGCAGGGGGAGCTCGCGTTCCGCATGCAGGCGTCGGTGCCCGAGGCGGTCGACCTCCAGAGCGAGCCGCGGGAGGTGCACGACCTCTACGGGACGACGCCAGGGCAGGCCTCGCTCGCCAACAACTGCTTGCTGGCGCGCCGGCTCGTCGAGCGCGGGGTGCGCTTCGTGCACCTCTTCGACAGCGGCTGGGACATCCACGGCACCGGCCCGAACGATGACCTGATGACGCAGTTCCCCAAGCAAGCGGGGCGGCTGGACCGGCCGCTCGCCGGCCTGATCACGGACCTGCGCCGCCGCGGGATGCTCGACGACACGCTGGTGGTGTGGGGCGGCGAGTTCGGCCGCACGCCGATGAACGAAGCGCGCAACGGCAGCAAGTTCCTCGGCCGGGATCACCACCCGCACTGCTTCGGCCTGCTGATGGCGGGTGGCGGCGTCAAGCGCGGGGCGGTCATCGGCGCGACGGACGAGCTCGGCCACGGCATCGTCGACAACCCGATCCACGTGCACGACCTGCAGGCGACGATCCTGCACCTCTGCGGGGTCGACCACGAGGAGCTCACCTACAAGTTCCAGGGCCGGCCGTTCCGCCTGACGGATGTGTTCGGGAAGGTCCGCAAGGAGCTGCTGGCGTGACCAGCGAGTGCCCGCGGGCGCTGACGCAGCTGCGCTGGCTCTCCCTGCTCGACGCGGCGACCTACGTGCTGCTCTTGGGCGTGGCGATGCCTCTCAAGTACGCCGCTGGCGCGCCGGAGGCCGTGACCCTGGTCGGCGGCCTGCACGGGGTCGTCTGGGTCTTGCTGATGTCGTCGCTGGCGCGTGCGCGCGCGACGTTCGGCTGGCCGCTGCAGCGAGTCGCGGTCCTGGCGGGCGCCGCGATGCTGCCGATTGCGCCCTTCCTGCTCGACGGACGCGTTCGCGAGTGGATCGCCGAGCGGTGACGGCGGCGACCGTCAGCGCTGCCTCTTCTGGTTCTTGAGGAACGCGATCAGGTCGCGGATCTGCCGCTTGCTGAGCATGTCGCCCATCTTCGGCATCGCGCTCTCTTCGTTGGCCTGCCGCGAGCGGATCTTCGACGTCGGGACGTTGGTCGCCTTGCCGTTGATGTCGACGATCGTCACCTGGCCATCCTGGTCCTTGGTGATCACGCCGGACAGCACCGAGCTGTCGGTCAGCTCCAGCGTCGTCGTCGTGAAGCCCTCGGCGATCGGGGCGCTCGGCGTGATCAGCGACTCCAGCAAGAGGCCGGGGTTGTAGCGGAGGCCGACGTCGTCGAGGACCGGGCCGGCGTTGCCGCCGCTGCCGCGCAGCGTGTGGCAGCGCGTGCAGCGGACCGCTTCGACGTCGTGGAAGACGCGGCGTCCCTTGCGAGCGTCGCCGCCTTCGAGGCAGACCTGGTAGTCGCCTAGCGGGCCGAGCGCCTTCGCGGCCTGTTCACGCGCGGCGACGAGCGGCCGGAGCGCGGCGTGTTTGCTCGCCGCCTCTTGCAGATCGAGCTGGATCGCGGCGGGGACCTGCCCGTCGTCGAGGCGCGTGAGCCAGGATCGCAGCAGCTCGGTCGCGGACTCGTGCTGGAGGTCGCCGAGCGCCTCGCAGGCCGCTTGGCGCTCTCCGGTCGACGCGTTCTCGAGGAGCGTGCCGAGGACCGGCACCGCTCGCTCTGGGGAGCGCTTAGAGAGCAGGGCGACCGCGCGCTTGCGCACCTGCACGGGCGCGTCGGCGCCGATGGCGTCGATCGCCTCGTCGAGCTGCGACGCGCCGAGCTCGGCGAGCGCATCCAGGGCTGCCACCCGCGCGTCGGCGGGCGCCTCAGCGCGGTTGACCTGTTCGGCGAGGTTGTCGGCGAGGTCGTGGAGGCGCAGCTTGGCGATCGCGCGCGCCGCCGCGGTGGCCGTCGCCTTGTCGGCGAGCAACTGGGGGCCGTTCATGACGACGAGGGCCGAGACGATCTCTGGCGACTGGTGCTCCAACGGGCGCCAGTTGCCGATGACCCGGCACTGGCCGCGCGGGCTCGCCCACTCTCCCAGGATCTCCAGCGCCTCGACGCGCATCTTCTTCGAGTGGTTGGTCAGGCCCGCGAGGTGTACGAGCGCTTCGCCGTCTTCTGTCTCGCCGCGCATGCGCGCTGCGTTGATGGCCCGCCAGTCCACGCGCTCGCTGTCAGCCTCGTCGTCGTAGATGAGGCGGGCCAGGTCCTGCATCGCGGCAGGGATCGGCGTCTCATAGATCGCGCGCGCAGCCTCGTAGCGCAGCTGCTCGTCCTTGTGGGTCAGGAAGCGGGCGACCGCTCGGTCGCCTTTTCGCGCTAGCGCGAGCAGGGCCGCGCGCTGCACCGCGAGCCGGTCATCGTCGCAGCGTTCGAGGAGCTTCTCGCGCGTCGCGGCCTCGCCGAGCGCGTAGACGACGGCGTGCCGCAGGACGGCGTCGCGGTCGTCGTTGTGTCGCGCGGCGTCGAACAGCGCGTTCGTCGCGGGCGCCGCGGCATCGCCGATGCGCGCGAGCGCCAGCGCCGCCTCCCGCTTGACGCGTGAGTTGTCGTCGCGGAGCAGGTCGGCGAGGCGGCGCACGTCGTCCTTGGAGCGCGCGTCGCCGAGAGCGCGAGCTGCCATTGCGCGGACGTCGCTGTCGTCGTCGGCGAGCAGCTCGGTCAGCGGGCCGCGGCAGGACACGTCTCCGCCGCGGAGGAGGATCCCGAGGCCCCAGATGCCGTGCAGGCGGGCGAGGCGGTCGCGGCGCTGGGCGCAGGCGGCCTCGAGGGCGTCTTTCGCGCCGAGGTCAACCAAGGCGAACTGGGCCTTCTGGCGGATGCGCCGATCGGCGTGCGCGAGCAGCGGCTGCAGCTGGGCCTTGTTGAACTTCGAGAAGTCGCTGCCGAGCGTGCGCGCGCTGTTACGCAGCTTGAAGTCGTTGGCCATCTCGGGCGTGCGCACCTTGACCAGCCGCCCCTTGCCGGTCTTAGACCACCCGTGCACCCAGTCGAACAGGTAGAGCGACCCGTCTGGGCCGAAGTCGACGTCGGTCGCGAGCGTGTTCCAGGCGAGCTTGTCGTGGTCTTGGACCTCGTAGCCGGCGCCGCTGCGGCTCAACCGGAACGTCCGGATGCCGCTGTAGCTCGCCGCGCCGCGGAAGTCGCAGAGGAAGAAGCAGTCGCGGAAGGTGTCGGGCAGTCCGACGCCCGGGTCATAGGCCAGGCCAGAGGGGCCGTCGGCGAAGTTGCGGATCGGCGGGACGATCCCCGCGGACTGCTCTGGGTGGCGCGGGTGCCACATCTTCTCGCGGTTCCAGGCGCCGCGGTCGCTGAGCCACTGGAAGCCGATGCGCCAGCCGCTGTCGGCGCCGGGCAGGATCTGCACCAAGCGGGCCTTGTCGCCGCCGTCGCTGTTGTTGTCGCCGGTGATCAGGTCGCCCCACTGATCGAACGCGAGCTCTTGCGGGTTGCGCAGGCCGCGGTGCACGACCTCCAGGTCGCTGCCGTCTAGCTCGCAGCGAAGCACCGCGCCCTCGTGCGGATACGCGAACGTCTCGCCCTCGTGCTCGACGTGGAAGCCGCGGTCGCCGATCGAGAAGTACAGGCGACGGTCGGGGCCGACGATCAGCCCGTGCATGTCGTGACCCATCAGCGACGTGTGCACGCCGAACCCGTCAAACATGACGTCGCGTCGCTCGGCGACGCCGTCGCCGTCTGCGTCGCGCAGGCGCCAGACCTTCGGGATCAGCGTCGTGATGACGTCTTCGCCGACCGGGAGCACGCCGGCGATGAGGCCGTCCTCGAGCGCGTTGAAGCCCTCCGCGTAGGTGGTCGTCCGGTCGAGCGTCCCGTCGCCGTCCGTGTCCGAAAGCAGCACGATGCGCTCGCTGTAGCGCTTCAGCTTCTCGAGCTTCTCCGGGATGTACTTCTCATACTTGGCGATCCGGTCCGCGACGGTCAGCGCGGCGAGGTCGGCGTCGAGCCACTGCATGTAGTTGCGATTGTCGAAGACACCGTCGCGGACACGGAACGTCTCACAGACGTAGACGTTGCCGCGGTCGTCGACCTTGAACGCGACGCCGTTGCAGACGTCGGGCTCCGTCGCGACTAGCTCGGCGCGCAGGCCGTCCGCGAGCTGGATCGTCGGGATCTTCTTCGCCCCTTCGTCGCTCGCGTTGGCGACGAACATGGGCTTCTTCGGGTCGGGCTGCGTCGAGCCGTGCTGGGCGGCGGCGGCCGCGCTCAGCGAGAGCGTCAGTGCGAGTGTGCGGACCATCGGTCCGCGTATCTTAGCCGCTCGGCGCGCGCCTAGAAGCGCTTGAACTCGCCGCCGTTCTCGCTCGCGAGCTTCCGGAGGAAGCCCTCGTTCAGGTTCTTGCCGACCGCGATCGCGTGGATGGTGATCCGCTTGAGCGGGTTCCAGGCGCGGACGGCGACCAAGATCTTCTCGGTCGAGTCCAAGCTGCCGTCCGGCTTGGTCGGCGAGCCGTCCGTGAGGAGGAAGACCGTGTCCAACTCCGTGCCGTAATACTTGTCGTACGAGCCTCGGCCGGCCAGGCCGAAGCCGAGCTCAAGCGAGTCGTGGATGTTCGTGCTCGACGCGTGCGACAAGCCGCGCACGAAATCTTGCGCTCGGGCGATGTTGGCCTTGCTGGCGGGGAGCATTTTGTCCTCCCAGAAGTGCGGCAGGTCGTTGTACCAGATGATGGCGAACGACTGCGTGGGCTGGAGCTTGCCGAGGCCGCGGATCAGCTCGGTCTTGCAGGCCTCCATCCTCGTCGTGTCGCCGGTGCCGCCCTTCATCTTGACCGGCGCCCGGCTCGAGCCCGAGCAGTCGATGACGTAGAGGATCGACTTGCTGTCGGCCTGCGGGATGCCGAAGTAGTAGTTGTCGTTGGTCTTCTTTCGGTGGCTGGGCGTTCCCGCGCCGAGCGCGCGCCCGCTTGAGCGGAAGCTGGGGCCCTCGATCTTCCACCACGCGTTCCACGCGCCGATGTTGTCGCCGTGCTGCTCGCCCGTGAGGACCTCAAGCGCAGCCGCGACGCGCAGCTTCATCTGGCCGGTGCTGCGGGACAGCAGCGTGATCATCGGCGCGACGGCCTCGGGGACCGCGATCTTCGCGAGCGCGAGCGCCGCGCGCTCGGCTACGGCGTCTTCTTTGCTCGAGAGCAGCTTGATGACGGGGGTCGCGTGGACCTGCGCAGCCTCGCCTGCGAGCGCCATCGCGTCGAGGAGGACGATCTGCTCCGGCGGCTTCTTCGCGCGGGAGACGGCGGTCGCGAGCTCTTCGATGACCTCACTAGAAGCGCCGCCGATCGCGCGCCCGGCGGCGAGCCGCAGCGGCAGGTCGGCCTTCTTGCTGCCGGTGACCTTCTTGAGCAGGTACAGCACGCTGTCCTTGCGGCGGAGCTCGGCGATGCGGTCGCTGAGCTTTAGGTGGAGCTCTCTGAGGCCGTCGCACTGCTCGCGCAGCTTCGCCATGAGCGGCTTGAGCTGGTTGAGCCGCTGGAACTTCGCTTGCGGGAGCGTGCGGCGCTCGGAGGCTTCCTGGCCCTTGATCAGACCCGCCATCTCGTCTCGGTAGTCGGCGCGCTGGACGTCTAGCGTGCCGAGCTCCGCGGCGAGCCCTTGCCAACCGGCGACCAGGGCCGCAGCGGTCTTGCCAGAGTCGAGGCCTGCAGTCGCCGCGAGCGCGGCTTGCTTCTCGGGCAGCGGCCGGCCTGGCTTCTTGCCCTTGGGGGCGGCGAACGCCTTCTTGAACGCCGAGAGGACGCGGGCTTCGTCTTGCGCCGGGAGCGACAAGGAGACCATCGCGAGCGCGAGGATGCTAATGAGGCGAATCATGGGCTGGTTGCTCCCTAGGTTCTGGTCAGCGGCGGCCGCACGCAACCCCCGAGATCGGCAAGCTGTTCTAGGGCTCGAGCATCGGGGCCGTTCCCTGGCACGTGGGGAGATCAAGAGGGGTGACGATGCGGCCGATCTGTCGATCGAAGGTGGTCGGTAGCGCGAGGTGTTCGCCGTGTCGCTCAGGCACCATCTGCGCGCGCGTCGACGTTGGTCGAGGACGTCATCGCCGTCACCGAGAGGCCGCCGTGCTTGGTCGTGAAGGCTGGCTCCAGGTCGAGCCCGGTGCGCCGCGCGAGCCTCACGTCGTGCGCTAGGACGGCGGCGCGCCAACCCGGCCCCAAGCTGCCTACGCGGTGGCCGAGCGTCTGGTAGAGCGGGAGGAGCGGGCTGCGTCCCTTGACGCGCATGCCGTAGGGAGGGTTGGTGACCACGACGCCGCGCGTGGGCGCCCCGCCAGGTTGTAGCCAGGGCTGGGCGGCGATCGCGTGCCCGTCGACGCTGAGATACGAACCGAGGCCGGCGCGCTCCGCGTTGGCCTGGGTCGCGGCGACGGCGCCCTCGTCGCGGTCGCTGCACGTGATTTGCGGCACCTCGTCGTTCGGGCTCACCTCTTCGAGCAGGCCTCGCCAGGTCTCGTGCTCAAACCGCGCGCTGTGTTGCATCGCTGGCGGACGCAGCCGGCCTGGCGCGAGGCAGCGTGCGATGGACGCCGCCTCGATCGCGATGGTGCCGGAGCCGCAGAACGGGTCGAGGAGCGCCTCGCCTGGCGCGAAGCCGCTCGCGAGCACCAACGCGTGGGCGATGTCCTCGCGGAGCGGCGCTTTGCGGCCGTCGAGGCGGTACCCGCGCCGGTGCAGCGGCGTGCACGTCGCGTCTAGCGAGATCGTGCATGTGTCATTCAAGAAGCGTGCCTGCAGCGGGGCGGTGACCTCGTCTCCTGCCTTCGCGAGCGCCGGGTCCTGACCGAACGCCCTCCCCACGGCGTTGTGCACGCGCTCCTGAATCGCGCCAGTGTGGTAGACCCGCGACCGTCGCGAAGACGCCTTCAGCTCGAGCGGGACTCGGGCCGCGAGCCAGTCGCGCCACGGGATCTCCGCTGCTTTGCGCTCCAGCTCGCCGAGCGCGCGACATCGGAACTGCGCGAGCCGGATGCGGACGTGGCTGGCGGTGCCGAGCCAGAGGCAGGCTCGCATCAGGGTTTCGATGTCGCCTTCGAAGGTCGCGCCGCCGGGCACGGTCTCGGCCACGACGTCGAGCGCGTCGAGTTCTGCGCCGAGGAAGGGCTCTAGACCGGGCTGGCAGGCCGCGAACAGAGAGAGGGTCTGGGTCACTTGGCGCGGAGCTTGACGATTACCTTCATCAGTTCTGCCACGCTCGCGAGCTTGTGCCGGAGCTTGCCGCGCTGCTCGCCTTGCTGGCGCTCCCATTGGTCGAGGCGCTGCCAGTCTTCCCAGGTCACGCAGTCGATGGAGCGGGTCGCGAGCAGCGCGCCGATGTCCGCTTCCGCTGGTGCTTGCAGCGCGCCCGCAGCTTGGTCCTCGAGCATGGCCGCGACGGTCGCTTTTGCGTCGAGGCTGTTGGTGCCGATCAGGCCTGTCGGGCCGCGTTTGCACCAGCCGGCACAGTAGTGCCCGAGCCTCACTTCGCCGCCCGCTTGCTCGACCACGCGGCCGTCGACGTTGGGAACGATGCCTTTTCTTTCCTCGTACGGCACGCCCTCGACCGGGTCGCCCCGGTAACCGATCGCCTTAAACAAGAGGTCGACCTCAAGGCGCTCTTCTGTTCCGGTCGGCTTCGGTCGCGGCGTCCCGTCGCTGTCGGCCTCAAGCTGCATGTGGTGAATCGTGACGCTGCCGAGCTTGCCGTCGCTGCCGTCGATCGCAGCCGGCGCGACCAGGAAGCGGCAGCGGAGCTTCTTGTCGGTCGGCGCGCCTTCGCCAGCCGCTGCGCGTGCAGCGAGGAACTCGACGTTTCGCTGTTGGCTGCGAGCGCCCTCTGCCTCTAGCCACGCCGCGCTCAGCTCGTCGAGTTTGCCGTCATCTGCGCGAACGACGACGTCGACGCCGTCGATCTCATGGATCTCTTGGATCTCTTTGGGTGAAAACGCTGCCTGCGCCGGGCCGCGGCGACCCAGCAGGATCACCTCCTCGACGTTGCTCTCGCGGAGGGTCGCCAGGGCGTGGTCGGCGATGTCCGTCTTAGCGAGCACGTCCGGGTCCGCGAGCAGCACGCGCGCGACGTCCATGGCGACGTTCCCGTTACCGACGAGCGCGACGCGCTTCGCGCCAGCGAGGTGGAACTCGTGACCTCGGTGGTCTGGGTGGCCGTTGTACCAGCCGACGAAGTCGGTCGCCGCGTAGACACCCTCGAGGTCTTCGCCGTCGAGGCCGAGCTTGTTGTCGCTCTCGCAGCCGAACGCGTACACCACGTGGTGGTAGTGGCCGTTGAGGTCTGAGACCGAGATGTCGCGGCCGAGCTGGACGTTGCCGAAGAAGCGGAAGCCGTCGTTGGCCGCGATCTTGTCATAGACGCGCGTGACGCTCTTGATCTTCTGGTGATCCGGCGCGACGCCGCCTCTCACGAGCCCGAACGGCACCGGCAGCCGGTCAAACAGGTCTACCTTGGTGCCTGCCGGGCCGTTCTTGAACAAGGCCTCGGCGGTGTAGAACGCAGCTGGACCAGAGCCCACGACCGCGACCCGGTATCCCGTGCTCACTTGGGTCATGGCCGCATAGTCTAGCAGGTGGATCGTCGATCCCCTCAGGATCAGATCGCGTTACCGTGCCGAGTAGCTCATGACGGCCTGGCCAGAACATAAGACCATCCGCTATTCGCTGCGTGACCTCGCGGAGCAGGCGGAGGCGTTCTGGCAGAGATGCCCCAGCGCCAGGGCCGCCGATGACGGCGCCAGCTTCGCGGCGGAGGAGCCGCACGCGCGGTTGCAGCTCCCGCTCGCTGGCGCGCGCGCTCTACCCGGTGAGATGATCGGCGACTACGTCGAGCGACTCGTTCAGCCTGCCGAGGTCCAGGTCGTCTTGCTGCTCCGCGCGGGCGCGATGGCGTTTGGGTGCTGGCACGGCGAAGAGTTGCTACAGCACAAGGCGCTGCGAAAGTACGTCGTCCGCGGCAACGGCAAGTCGCAGGCGACGCACCTCAAGACGCGCGGCAAGTCGCGCTACGGCTCGCGGCTCCGTCTCCAGAATTGGAAGAGCCTGCTGGCGGAGACCAACGAGCGCTTGGCAGACTGCGAGGCGCAGTTTGGTCCGTTTGACCGGATCTTCTACGGGGTGCCGATCCGCGTCTGGAGCGACGTCTTCGACGCGACGCCGCCGCCGCCGTTCGGTCGCGAAGACGCTCGCACGCAGCGCCTGCCGCTGCACGTGCACCGTCCGGATCATGAGGAGCTGTTGCGGGTCCGACAGCGTATGTCGTTCGGGTCGGTCGCGCTGCCGCGCTGAGCCTGCGCGCGCGTAGCAGAGCGCATTACGCTGCTCAGATATGGCGTGTCGTCGCCGTGTCCCAAGCGAGTCGCGCGATTGTCAGGATCGCGGCGTGGAGATGTGTTGCCCGCGGGAGGCGCTTGGCCTCGCGCGCCGACTGCCTATCGTCGTGGTGCGCGCATGTGCTCCTTGCTGGAGCTTTCTCTTCTGCGTGCTCCACCAACATCAACAAGACAACCTCCATGCAACGCATCCTCCCCGTCGTCATCGGCGTCGTCGCTGCGAGCGGCCTGCGCGCTCAGTTCAGCGAAGCCTTTGACTCTCAAGCTGCCGCCGACGTCTCGATCGTCGCGGAGTCTGACACGTCGGTCACCTTCGTGGACTACTCGAACATGACCGTCGGGGCGACGAACTGGTCGATCCCTGAGGCCCCTCGTCGGATCGGCGGCTCGGCTCCGACGCGCGGGGTCCTGGTCCAGTGCAACACCTCGCAGGGCGCTGCGACCGGCTGCAACATCTTCGCTGGCCTCACCCCCCTGACGTTCAGCGGTCGCTATCGCCTGTCGTTCGACGCGTGGATCAACGTCCCCGTGCCGGTCCCGTCGGGCGGCACCGAGCAACTCCTCTGGGGCTGCGGCGTCGATAACATCTTGCCGATCGAGGCGCGCAACAACCGCGGCACCGGCACGTTTGGGATCTACGGCTGGCTCGCTGGCGAGAACGGCTACGGCACCGAAGACGCCTGCATCAACGACGGCGACTTCGAGCTCGCAGACCTCGGCGACCTGGTGACCGGCGAGAGCGCCCCGTTCAACGCGGCGTTCGACAGCAACGCGGTCGGCGGCCCGAACGGCTGCGCGGCCAACACCTGGGTGCGCGTGGACATCGACTGCGACGCCAACGGGACGCGCGTCTACTTCAACGGCGTGGAGTTCTTCAACGAGGTCAACGGCATCGCCCAGCCTGGCCACGTCATGATCGGCTACGAGGACCCGTTCGGCTCGATCAGCGCGTCCCCGGACGGCCAGTGGGGCCTGCTCGACAACTTCCGCGTCACCACGCCGGCGGGCTGCGGGACGATCGGCTCCTCGTCGAACTCGGGCGCGCCAGCCACGGGCGAGATCCTCAACGGCAGCGCGCCGCCGGCGATCTCAGCGCCGCTGAGCGTGCGTCTGCGCGGCGGCCCGGTCAACGCGCCCTTGTTCTTGGCCACGGGGTTCCCGTCGCCGGTCACGCTCCCGGTCGCGCTGGGCGCGAACTGCGTCATCGACGTCGAGCTGGCGTCGCTCGATGGTCTCCTGCCGGCCTTCAGCAACGCGGACGGTGGCGGCGTCGTGACCGTGCAGGTGCCGAACAACCCGGCCCTCTGCGGCGCTAGCCAGGGCTGGCAGTGGCTCTGGCTCGACTTCACCAACGCGGCCTGCCCGTGGGTGACGACGAACGGCCTCGTCACCACGATCGGCTCCTAACCGGAGC
>JAYYEE010000427.1:0-2916 GCA_036160175.1 Planctomycetota bacterium | reverse complement strand
CGACTCTCCCCTTCAAATAATGCAATATATCACAGCATCCGCGCTCTTTTTGATGCTATATCTTGATTGAACTCGGCGCGCGGCGCCGCGACGCTAGGCCCCTCGCACCCCGCTCTCACACAGCCGCCCGCATGACCAACTTCAACCGACACCCTGACACGTATCACCACTGGACGCTCGAGTTCGATGGCGACGTCGCGCACCTGCGCATGGACGTCAACCCGGACCACCCCTTCCGTGATGGCTACGAGCTGAAGCTGAACAGCTACGACCTGTCGGTCGACATGGAGCTGGCGGACGCGATCCAGCGGCTGCGCTTTGAGCACCCCAACGTCAAGGCGTTGGTCGTCGGCAGCGGCCAAGAGCGCGCATTCTGCGCCGGCGCCAACATCGTGATGCTCAAGAGCAGCACGCACCCCTTCAAGGTCAACTTCTGCAAGTTCACCAACGAGACGCGGCTCAGCCTCGAGGACTACAGCCAGAACTCCGGCGTGCGCTCGATCTGCGCGATCAACGCGGCGTGCGCGGGCGGCGGCTACGAGTTGGCGCTGGCGTGCGACGAGATCCACCTCGTCAACGACAACAACTCTGCGGTCTCGTTGCCCGAGGTGCCGCTGCTCGGCGTGCTGCCAGGCACTGGCGGCCTGACTCGCCTCGTCGACAAGCGCAAGATCCGCCGCGACCACGCGGACGTGTTCTGCACGCTCGCCGAGGGCCTGCGCGGTAAGAAGGCGCTGAAGTGGAACTTCGTCGACGCGATCTGGCCGAAGTCCAAGTTCCACGACTCGGTCGGCGCGCGCGCCGCTGAGATCGCGAACGACGCGAAGGATAAGGGCGTAAACAAGGGCATCGAGCTCAAGCCGATCTCGTTCGAGAAGAGCGAGGAGGACGGCCAGACCACGATGAAGTGGGAGCACGTCACGGTCACCCTCGAGCCGGGCAACCGCGTCGCGCGCATCACGATCACCGGCCCGATCGGCGACCAGCCGAAGGACGGCGCTGGCTTCGAAGCCGCCGGTTGCGACACGTGGGCGATCAAGGCTTGGCGCGAGTTCGACGACGCGCTGCTGCAGCGGCGCTTCGACTACGAAGAGATCGGCCTGGTGGTGCTCGAGACCCGCGGCGACCGCGCGGCGCTGGTCGAGCTGGAGAAGACCATCGACCAGAACCAAGACCACTGGCTCTGCAAGGAGATCCTGCTGCACACCGCGCGCGTCTGCCGCCGCTGGGACCTCATGGCACGCTCGACCTACGCGCTGGTCGACGACAAGGGCTGCGCCGCCGGCGCGTTCCTGGAGCTGATGATGGCGTGCGACCGCATCTACGCGCTCGACGAGGACGCCGTCGAGTTCGTCGTCGGCCCCCTCAGCGACGGCGACCTGCCGATGAGCCACGGCCTCAGCCGCCTGCACAACCGCTTCCTGGCGACGCCCGAGCAGGGCGACAAGCTCGCCAAGGAGCAAGCCACCATGATCGCCCCCGAAGCCGACGAAGAGGGCCTCGTCACCTACCTGCTCGACCCGGTCGACTGGGAGGATGACGTGCGCATCGCGCTCGAGGAGCGCGTCTCGCTGTCTCCCGACGCGTTGACCGGCATGGAGGCCTCGCTCCGCTTCGGCGGCGCAGAGAACTGCGACAGCAAGATCTTTGGCCGCCTCAGCGCGTGGCAGAACTGGATCTTCACGCGCCCGAACGCCACCGGCGACGAGGGCGCTTTGACCCGCTACGGCGCGCCTGAGGGCGCGCAATTCGACTGGCGCCGGACCTAAGCCTGTAGCGCCGAACCCAACAAGAGCACTCCTTCCCTGAGGGGCATCCTTCCCTCACGGACAACCAAGGAAACTGATGAGCAGCGTCGACCTGGAAGCAAAGATCCCGAACAACGTCGGACTCCGCGACAACAAGCGCCTGACCATGGCGCTCGAGAAGTGGCAGCCGAAGTTCCTCGACTGGTGGAAGACCGTCGGGCCCTCGGACTTCAACGAAGACCAGATCTACTTGCGCACCGCGGTCGGCGTCGGCCAAGGCGGCTGGGCACACTTCGACTACGTGAAGATGCCGGACTACCGCTGGGGCATCTTCCTCGCGGACGGGCCGGACGACCGCAAGATCCACTTTGGCGACAACATGGGCAACGACGCCTGGCAGACCGTGCCCGGCGAGTTCCGCAACCGCCTGCGTCGCTTGATCGTCACCCAGGGTGACACGGAGCCGGCGTCGGTTGAGCAGCAGCGCATGCTGGGTCACACCTGCCCGTCGCTCTATGACCTCCGGTCGCTGTTCCAGGTCAACGTCGAGGAAGGCCGCCACCTGTGGGCGATGGTCTACCTGCTGCAGACCTACTTCGGCGCGGACGGCCGCGATGAAGCCGAGGCGCTGCTCGACCGCAACTCGGGCGACATCGACAACCCACGCATCCTGGAGGCCTTCAACTACCCGGTCACCAACTGGTTGGACTTCTTCTGCTTCACGACCTTCATGGACCGTGACGGCAAGTACCAGCTGTCGTCGCTCGCTGAGTCGAGCTTTGACCCGCTGGCGCGGACGACGCAGTTCATGCTGGCTGAGGAGGCCTACCACCTGCAGACCGGCGAGAACGGCGTCGGCCGCATCATCAAGCGGACCGGCGAGATCATGGCCGAGGGCAAGGACCCGCGTCAGGAAGGCGCGATCCCGCTCGACATGATCCAGCGCTACTGCAACTTCTGGTTCACCGGCTCGATGGACCTGTTCGGCGGCGAGGACTCGACCAACGCGGCCGAGGCGTTCGCTATGGGCCTAAAGGGCCGCTACCGCGAGAGCGACGGCATCTACAAGGACCCGAAGGCGCTCAACGCCGAGTACCGCCTGCAGGTGCCGACGGACGACGGCAAGCTCGAGGAGAAGGACATCCCGCTGCGCCGCGCCATGAACGCG
>JAYYEE010000426.1:0-8978 GCA_036160175.1 Planctomycetota bacterium | reverse complement strand
CCGCACGCGCTGCGCCACTCATTCGCGACGCACCTCGTCGCAGGAGGCGCCGACCTCCGCAGCGTGCAGGAGATGCTCGGCCACGCGTCCCTGCAGACCACGCAGGTCTACACGCACGTCGACCACGAGCGACTCCGCGCGGTCCATCAGCGGCTCCATCCGCGCGGCTGAGCTAGCGCGCGGCGCGCGCGCTCAGTCTTGCGCGCGGCGGCGCAGCACGGACAGCGACGCGTCCCCGACAGCCTTCGGCGAAGGCCAAAGCGCGACCACGACCAGGTCGTCGGCTTGGGAGCCGAGCTGTGCGCGCTCCTCAGGGAGGAGGACGAACAGCGCGTCGGCCCGGAGCGCCTGCGCCGCGCGGCCGGCGGCGTCGCCGGCCAGGGGCTCGACCCGTATCCCCGGGTGCGGGTCGCGACCGGGTTTCCGCCAGTGGCTCGGCCGCAAATACGTGCGGAGCACCTCAGCGCCGCGCCCGGCGATCACCACGAGTTCTCGGCCAGGGACGCGCGACGCAGCGACCGCCGAGCGCGCGCTCCGCCAAGCTGAGCGGCCGCCTTCATACACGGTGAAGTAGAGGAAGGTCGCCGTGAACAGCTCCGCCAGCAAGATCAACACCGGCGCGGCCAGGACCAGCCGCTTGACCCTCGTCGACGCGTCGAGGCCACCTGCGACAGCGCGCGCGAACTGCAAGCACGCCCACGACGCCAAGGCCGCGATCACCGGGGCCGTGATGACCCGCGCCGACGCCCCGACCGCGGGATCCCACCACCACCAGATGCCCGCGCTCGCCAGCGGCAACATCGCCGCGAGGGCGAAGCCGCGCGCGCGAGGGAGCCACAGGCCGACCGCGAGGAGGCTGAGCAAGACGGACGTCCACGTCGGCCCGTAGCCGAGGTCCACGAAGACCGGCGCAGCGGCGAGGGCCAGCGCGCCGACCCAGCGCCAACGGAGCTCGACGAGCCATCGAGGCGGCCTCACGGCGCAGAGGATACCGAGACCTGCCACCCACCCGAGCGGGTGCGAACCGCCAGCGAGCACGACGGCGGCGCGGCTCGACCACTTCCAGCCGCGCATCGCCAAGACGCCCGCGAGCAAGGCGATCGCTGAGGCGACGACGACCGGGTCAGCCGTCTGGCTGGACGCGATGCACGCCGGGTGGAACGCGACGACCAGGGCCGCCAGGATTCCCACCTCACGCCCGAGCAGCGGCCGCGCGAGCAGCGCGAGCAGCGGCGTGACGAGGCACCCGGCGAAGGCGAACGGAAGCCGCAGCCAGCCCTCGGTCATGCCCGGCAAGACGCCCTGCTCCAATAGCTCGCGCATCAGCAAGAAGGCCAAGGGGTAGGCGACCTCGCCGCTCGCGGCGAAGGTCTCGCCCTCGCCGTAGAGGGGCGCCGTCAGCGCCCGCCACGTCGTAGCCTCGGACGGGCCGAACGACCACTGCTCGATGAACAGCAGCCGCAGACCGGCGGCAGCGAGCGAGCAGAGCACCAGGACCGTGAAGTCCGACGTGCTCCAGCGACGCACCTCGATGGCGCCGAGGCCACTACCCGCCGTGCTCACGCCCGCTTCGACACCCATGGTTGGGACCGTACCATACGCCTGCGGTCGCCACCGACAATGTCTGGTGGCAATCCCGGTTGCGTAACTGGCCCGGCTGCTGCATCGTCAAGCGTGCATGTCCGACGTCGCTCCGGACCTTGGCCGCACCGCGTCCCCGACGCGGCGGCAACACGCGCAGGCGCTACTGCTCGCGATGGCGTGCGCGGTGCTCTTCCTGCGCGAGAGCCTGCTGCCAGGGACGGCGTTGGTCCCCCACCCGCCCGAGCTCTTCGACGTGGTAATGGAGGAGGCCATCGCCGCGGGCACCTTCGACCGCGAGGACGCCTTCCGCGGCAACGTCGGGATGACCGACAAGTATCTGCAGTCGCTGTGCTGGGACCGCGTCATGCAGGACCGCTTCGAGGACGGCGAGTTCCCGCGGTGGACGCGCGACATCGGCGGCGGCGCGCCCTTCGTCCCGCAGATGGCGCAGCCGTTCCAGCCGATCAACCTCCTGCTGCTCCTGCTCCCGAGCGTCGAGTGGTACGGCTGGTGGTACTTCGTCCACTTGACCCTCTTCGGTTGGTTCGCCTACCGCTTCCTGCGGCGCGTCGGCAGCGCACACGGCGGCGCGCTGCTCGCCCTCGTCGCGGCGACGCTCGGGATGTGGACCCAGTGCAAGCTGCACCACAACGTCATCTTGACCGCCGCGCTGTCGCTCTGGCCGATGCTCAGCGCGGTCCACGAGCTGGTCGCGCGGGGCGCACGAAGCCGCGGGCGGCGGTTCGCGGTCGGGTGGCTCGCGCTGTGGTCCGGCCTGTCCTGGTCCACCGGCTTCGTCGTCATCGCGCTCCAAGCGACCTACCTGACCGGCGCGTTCGCGCTGCTGTGCCTGTGGCAAGCTCCCGCCGGCGACCGGCTGCGGCGCCTCTTCCCGGTCGCGGCGGGCTTCCTGCTCGGCGGCGCGATGTCGCTCGCGAACATGCTCCCGATCCTCCTCGCCTCGGCTGAGTCGGCGCGGCAGGGACAATTCGACGCGGCGCGACTCGCCGACCTCGCGGCCGAAGGGAACCAGCTGCTGTCGGCGATCTGGCCGAGCCTGCTCAGCTGGCCCGCAGACCACTTTTACCCGTCGATCGGCGGCGGCACGGGCTTCTTCACCCGCGTCCCGCTCAGCCAGACGGTGCTGCTGGACGACCCGTTTCGAGCCGACGGTACGCCGTTCCAAAACTGGGTCGAGAGCTCGTATGCCGTCGGCGTCATCCCGCTGGCGGCGGCAGCGAGCGCGCTCTGCGCGCGTCGACACCGCGTGCAGGCGTGGTTCTTCGGGCTGTTCGCGGTCTGCGCGTTCGGCATGGCGACCGCGACGGAGCCGTTCTTCGCGGTCGCGCAGCTGCTGCCTGGCGTGACCGTCGGCGACGTCCGGCGGCTGCTGTTCTTGGTCGCGATGCCGCTGGTGGTGCTCAGCGGCCTCGGCGCCGACGCGTGGCTCCGCGATGGGTTTCGCGCGCCTGGGCGCGCGGCGCTGGCGGCCGTCGCGGTCGCCTCGATCGGCGGCCTGGCGTGGCTGTGGACTCACTCCGGCGACGCGTCGTTCGCCCGCGGCCGCGCCGAGCTGTTCGTCCGCGACGCCGACCATCCGCTGGTCCGGCAGGTAGGCGGCGACGCCGCGATCGCGGCCAAGCAGTTCCAAGCGATCGCGGCCCCGGGAGAGCTGGACGTGAACTACGCCGCGCTGAGCGGCTCGTTCTGGACGGCGCTGCTGGCCGCAGCCGGCGGCCTGCTGGCGCTCTGGCGCGGCGGCCGCTGGACGCTCACCGCGCTGCTGTCGGTGACCGCCGCGGAGCTGGTGATCACAGGCCTCGGCCCTGTGCAGACCGTCGACGTCGAGCGGGTCACCCGCGTGCCTGCGCTGCTGCGCCCGGTCGCCGAGCAGCACGCCCTCGACCAGCCCCGTCCGCGCATCCAGCGCCTCGTCCCGCCTGGCTCGCTGGCCAATACTGCGTTGCCGGGCAACGTCCCGGGCTTCCTCGGCTTCGCCGACGCGTTCGCCTACAACCCGCTGCCCAAAGCACGCTTCGAAGCGTTCTTCAACAGCATCGAGCCCGGCGTCAGCCACAGCGGCGCCGGCGTCGGGGCGTTCGAAGACCCGCGTTCGCTGAGTCACCCGCTCTGCGACCTCTACGGCGTGCGCTTCATCCTGACGCGGCTAGAGCCGCCAGCGGACGCCCAGCTGCTCGACCGCACCCCGGCCGGGACCGGCGGCTACCGCCTCTTCGAGCGCCCGACCGCGATGCCGCGCGCGACGTTCGTGCGCGGCGTCGACGTCCTCGAGCGCCGCTCGGATCGCCTCGAAGCGCTCGGCGCGCGCGAACGCGACGTGCGCGGTCGCGTGGTGCTGGAAGACTCGCGCGCCCCGACCCCTGAGCCAGCTGAGGGCGCCGAGGCGACGGTCGCCGTCACGCTGCACGACGACGAACGCGTCGAGGTCCGCGTGACGTGCAGCCATGACGGCTACGTTCGCCTCGCGGACCCCTATGACGCCGGGTGGCGCGCGACCGTCGACGGCGAGGAGGCCCCCATCTACATCGCCGATCACTACCTGAGGGCCGTCTACGTCGGCGCAGGAGAACACGACGTGGTGTTCACCTACGACCAGCCGCGCGCGGTCTGGCCGCTGCGCCTGTCGCTCTTCGCCTTGCTCGGCGTGCTCGCCGCGCTCGTCTCCGGCCGGAGGGCGCGATGAGGTCGCCACGCGCCGCCGCGACCCTCGCGCTCCTCTTGCTGCCGCTCGTGTGGCTCTGGCCATGCACGTTCGGCGACCGCTACTTCGTCCCGTACGACGTCAATCAGTTCGCGCCCGTCGCGAACGCCGCGACCGACGCGGAGCTCGCCGCCGCGCGCGAGGGCGCCAACCTCGACGTCACTGAGGTGCCGGTCTGGTTCCTGCCCGAGCTTGAGCTCGCGCGCGACGAGCTCCGCGCGGGCCGGCTGCCGACCTGGAACCCCCACGCGCGGGCCGGCGCGCCGCTGCACGCCCACGGCCTCATCGGGCTGTGCTACCCGCCCAACTTGGTCGCGCTGTTCTCCGAAGATCCCGCCGCCCGGCTCGGCCTCGTCGCCTGGATCAACCTCGCGTTGGGCGGCCTGCTCGCCTTCGGGCTGCTTCGGCAGCTCGGCCTCGGCGTCGCCGGCGCGTTCGTCGGCGCGGCGATGTTCGAGCTGTCGGGGCCGATGGCTGCGAACAGCTTCTTTTGGATGCGCCTCGCCAGCTACGTCTGGCTGCCTGGCGTGCTCTGGGCGATGGCGCGCGTCGCCGACGACGACGAGACCCGGCCGCTGCCGATCGTCGCGCTGGCGGCCTGCTTCGCGATGACCTGGCTCGGCGGCTTCCCGCCGTTCGCGGCCACGACGACCGTGTTCGCCGGGATGTGGTACGCCTGGTTGGTGGCCGCCGGCGCCGCGCGCGGCGGTGGTCGCGTCGCGGCGCGGCACGCGGCGCGGCTGCTCGCCGGCCTCGGGCTCGGGGCAGTCATGAGCCTGCCGCAGGTCCTGCCGTCGCTGCAGTTCTTCGCCGAGAGCGCGCGCCCGCCGACGCCCGCGTGGCGCGACGTCGCCAACCAAGCGTTCGAACCGTATGGCCTGCTGACCTGGCTGGCGCCCGACGCGTTCGGGCACCCGGCAGCCGCCGACCGGATCCCCTACGCCAACGGCGCCGCGCAGATCCTGCTCAACACACGCGCAGCCGACGGCAAGACCGCGATCCCGAACTACAACTACACCGAGTACAGCCTGACGGTCTCGTCGCTTGGGCTCCTGCTCGCGGCCTACGGCCTGGCGCGCGGCCGCGGGCAGCACGCGTGGTTCGCGCGCGTCGCGCTCGGCACGGCGCTCGGGCTCGGGCTCTTCTTGCCTGGCTTCCAAGCGCTGTTCCACCTGCCGGTCGTCCAGAACGTCTGGCCGATGCGCTGGCCCGCGGCAGGCACGCTGTTCGTCGCCTGGCTGCTCGCGCTCGGGTTCGAGCGGCTGCGCGCGGCGCCCCGCCATCACCCGCTCTGGCTCAGCGCGGCCGCGCTGGCGCTCGGCGGCGCGCTCTGGTGGACCACCGCGACCCCGCTGGCGCAGCACCTCGACGACCCGACCTGGGCGGTCAAGGCGATGGCCGCGGCCTACGACACGACGCCGGAGGGCGTCCTTAACCACATCCAGGGCGTCCCACCCGCAGCAGGAGACCGCTTCGCCGCGAGCTTCGCGCGGTTCGCTGCGGCGGGCGCAGAAGGCGCCGCGTGGCTCTTGGGCGCGAGCGTCGCGATGTTCGCGCTCGGGATGCTCCGCGGCCGCCGTCGCGACCTCGTGCTCAGCGTCGCGGTCGCGGCCGCGCTGGTGCAGCTTGGCGTCGACGGCGCCAGCGTCAACCACGGGACGAGCACGCCCCGCTCGCGCGACACCGCCGCGCACGCCTTCCTCCGCGACCAAGCCGCGTCGCGCGCCGAAGACGGCGGCTTCACCATTGTCCGCGCGACGTCCGCACCCGCCGTGCCGTCGCAGCTGCCGCCAGGGCAGCTGATGGTGCCGGGGCTGCGCGACCTGAACTTTTACAGCCACGCGGACAAGCGCACGCTGCAGCCGCTGCTGCGCCTGCTCGAGCGTTACGCCCCAGACCTTGGCCTGCCAGCCGACGTCGGCGCGCGGGTCGCGGGCAAGGGGTTCTTGAGCACGACGGTGCCGGCTGGCCTGCTGCGCCACCCGTGGTTTGACCTCCTCGGCGTGCGTTACGTGCTGAGCGATGAGCCAACCCTCGCCGCGGTGGGGCTGGGCAAACCGGTCGGCCCTGAGTTCCCGGGGCGCGGTGGCTTCTTCGTCTACGAGCGCCCGAGCGCGCTGCCCCGAGCGTTTGTCGTGCCGCGCGTCGTCAAGCTCGCCGACGATGACGCCGTCGTCGCCGCGCTGACCGCAGAAGACCTAAACCCCGCAGCGCAGGCCTACGTCTCCAACGACGCGCTCGAAGAGCCCACCCCGCCCGCAGCAGCGGACGCGCCCCGCCGCGCGGTCCGGTTCGTCCGCGACGACCCGACCCACATTGAGCTGGAGGTCGACGCTGGCGCCGCGCGCGCGCTGGTGCTCGCCGACACGTTCTTGCCGGGCTGGCGCGCGACCGTCGACGGCGCGCCCGCAGCGGTGCTTCGCTGCAACCATAGCCAGCGGCTGGTGCTGCTGCCGGAGTCGGCCTGCCGCGTGGTCTGGCGCTACGAAGCCCCAGGGCTCTCGGTCGGAGCCTGGCTGCAGTGGGCCGCCGTGCTCGCGGCGCTCTGCGCCGTGGTCGCCCGCGGGCGGCGCCCCTCGCCGGCCTAAGCCGCGCCGCCGCGGTCCTGCGCGCGCCGCAGCCAGAGCGCCGCGAGCGCGCCGCACCCAGCGAAGGCCGCCATCAAGTAGAAGGCGACGCCGCCAGCAGCGTCGTAGACGAAGCCGCCGCAGAGGCCGCAGAAGACCATCCCGCCGCCAGACGTCGCCGCGCCCAGCATGCCCTGGGCGGTCGCGCGCTGGGCCGCGGGGACACGGCGCTCCAGCGCGCGGAGCGCGCCGAGGTAGGTCGCGGCGAAGCTGAGCGCGTGCAGCCAGTTGACCGCCAGCAGCGTCGAGAAGTCGGTGGTCGCGCCGACGAACATCCAGCGGACCGCCGCGCCGAGGCCGCCGACCGCGAGCAGCGTGGTCGGACGGAGCCGGTCTAAGGTCGCCCGCGCGAAGAACAGCAGCACGATCTCGGCGAGCACGCCTTCGGCCCAGAGGATGGAGGCGGCGGCCTTGTCGATGCCGTGCTCGCCCCAGTGGACCGTCGACAGCTGGTAGTAGGCTGCGTGGCTCCCCTGGATCAGCGCTGAGCAGAGCAGCACGACCACGAAGGGCCGCGAGCGCAGCAAGGCCCACCACGGCGCCGCGGCGGCCTGCGTGAGGTCAGGCGGCGCGCCACCACCGCGCGGCACCAAACGGCCCGCGATCGCGGTCGCCAGCAGGCACCCGAGCACGATGCCGTAGACGTCACCCGTGCCCGCCCGCTCGAGCCAAGCGCCGACGGCGAGGATGACGAGCAAGAACGACAGCGACCCCACCACGCGCAGCCGACCGAACGAGAACCCGTGCCGGCTGCACTGCGCGACGCTCGCGGCGTCGACGATCGCGTGCATCGGCGGATAGAGGCAGCCGAACAAGAACGCGACGCCCCACGCCAAGGCCAGCGTCGGGGCCAAGGCGAACAGCGCGAACGCGCCCAACGCGCCCGCGCTCAGCAGCGAGAGCACGCGGCGCGCGTCTCCGCAACGGTCCGCCCACTGCGCCCACAGCGGCCCCGCCAGCGTGCGCGCCATCGTCTGCGCCGACAGGATCACCGCGATGTCCGCCGCGCCGAACCCCTGCACGTCGTGGAGCCACGCCGGCAAGAACTGCATGTAGACCCCGAGCGCGCTGAAGCTCGCCGCATAGAACGCCGCGAGCCCGAACCAGCTGCGACGCGCAGCGCCGGCCGCCGTCAACGCAAGCCCCGCGCTCATCGCTGGACAAACACGCCGCCGTTCTCCTCGGCGATCCTCCGCAGCAGCTCCCCGCCGTCGCCGGTGCCCGTAAACACGGTGTTGATGCGGACCTTCGCGTACTTGTTGGCCTCCAACACCATCTCGCACAGCGTGTCGGCGTCTCGGATCGGCCCCTCCGTCGGCTTGCCGTCGCTGAGGACGAAGAGCTCGTCGATCTTCGGGAGGGCCGCGTCGCCGAACGTCCGCCCCTCCATCTCTAACGCCGCGACCAGCCCTGCATACAGGTCGGTCCCGCCGTATGCGTTGAGGCGGCTCAAGAGGCTCGTCAGGCTGCGGGTCACGCTGCGCCCCGGCCGCATCGGCTGCTTGGTCCAGTTGCGCGCCCGGTCTGCGAACGTCCAGAGGTAGAAGCGAGACGACTCATCCATCGCTTGGGTCGCGAGCGTGAGCTGCTCCTTCGCCGCTGCGAGCCGCGTGCGCGCGCGCCGCGCGCGCCGAGCGCCGGTCACGGGCGCGAGGTTCGCAGGCGCGTCGTCCATGCTGCCGCTGGTGTCGATCAAGAACGCAATCGACGTGCCCGTGACCGGCACGCCAAAGAACTCGACCCGCGTACCCTCAGCGGGCGCTTCGCGGAGCCGCGCGGGCACCTGGATGTTGTCTTGCTCGGCGGCCCAGAAGTCGCGCCACGCCTGCGCGTCCTCGATCGGCACCAACGCGCCGGTCATGGCCCGCAAGAGCGCGCCAGCCCGGTGCCTCAGCAGCGGCGAGGCGCGCTGGTTGACCGCGGCGACGAGCTGGTCGACCGGCCGGTCGAGGTCGAGCGCCTCGATGAGGTAGGGGATCGCCTGCTTGCTAGGGTAGGCCTCGACGAGGTCCACGAGGTCCATGTCGGTGCGCCAGCCCGCCTTG
>JAYYEE010000425.1:0-4809 GCA_036160175.1 Planctomycetota bacterium | reverse complement strand
GGGCTGCGCGACGGGGTGTGGATGAGCTACGTGGTCCTGTTCGGGTTCGGGCTGGCCGGCACGGTCGAGGTGCTGCTGCGCCCGAACCCCGCGCGCGCGACGCGGGCGCCGGCCGCCGCGGCCGCGGTGTCTGCGCCCTGACGGCTCAGGGCAGCCGCACCGCCCGCCCGCCGTCGCGGGCGGGATACTGCGCGTCGCACGCGCGCAGGTGATCGCGCAGCAGGCCTCGCAGCCGGGCGACGTCACCGGGCCGTCGCTGCGCCAAGTCTTCGGCCTCGCCGATGTCGGCCTTCAGGTCATACAGCTCCGCGCTGCCACGGTCATAGAACCAGATCAGCTTCAGGTCGCCGTCTCGGACGGCGCTGTAGGGCTCGATCCCTGGGCCGGTCGCGCCCCAGTAGTGGGGGCTGTGGAAGAACAGCGGGTGCTGCCGTTTTTGCCCGCCGAGCAAAGCCTCGGCGAAGCTGTCGCCGTCGGGGCAGCTTGGATCGACGCCGCAGAGCTCGCAGAGGGTCGGCATCACGTCCTCAAGCTGGACAGGGAGCGACTCTACGCGGTCGGCTGGGACGCGGCCGGGCCAGCGGGCAGCTAGCGGGACGCGCACGCCGCCCTCGTAGGCCGAGCCCTTGCCGCTCCGCAGCGGCGCGTTGTGGGTGTGTCGCGCACCGCTGCGCGCGTGCGCGCTCAGGCCGCCGTTGTCGCTCGCGAAGAGCACGACGGTGTCCTCGGCGAGCCCGGCTTGGTCGAGCCAGTTGAGCACGCGGCCGAGCGAGCGGTCCATCCCTTCGATCAAGGCCGCGTAGCGCGCCTCGGACTCTGGCAGCCCGGCGCGTCGATAGGCGTCGATGAAGCGGCGGTCGGGGTTGAGGGGCGTGTGGATCGCGTAGTGCGCGAGGTAGAGGAAGAACGGCTGCTCGTCGCGCGCCGCGTCGGCGGCCGCGGCGATCGCTTCATCGGTCAGGGCCTCGGTCAAGAACCAGTCCGTGCCGTGGTATCGCTCGAGGCCTGGCACCTGCCACGTCGTGTCCTTGCCGCCGCGCAGGAAGCTCTTGGCGGCGAGGTAACTCGAAGGCGCGCCGGCTGCGTGGCCGGCGATGTTGACGTCGAAGCCGAGGTTCGTCGGGTCAGCTCCCGGCGTGCCGATCGCGCCGAAGTGCGCTTTGCCGACCATGATGGTCTGGTAGCCGGCCGCGTCGAAGCGCTGCGCGAGGGTCTCGGAGCAGTAGGCCTCGGGCGTCGACGGGTCGTTGCTCAATCCGCTGCGGTTCCAGCGCGGGCGTCGCAGGTCGCTGCGCTCGGGGTCGGTCCAGCGGTCCGCGCGCAGGGTCCAGTGGCTGACGCGGTGCCGGGCGGCCGCCGCGCCGGTCATCAGGCTCACTCGTGACGGGGTGCAGACTGGGTGCGCGTAGGCGTCGGTGAACTTGGTCCCCTCACGACAGAGCCGCGCGAGGTTTGGTGTGTGGTACCGGTCGTTCCAATGCGTCCGGCTCTCCCCGAAGGGCTCGCCGACGTCTTGCCATCCGAGGTCATCGACGAAGAACACGACGACGTTCGGCGTCGACGTCGCTGTGGCGTCGACGCGGCCGGCGACCATGCATCCAGGCGTGAGGAGCGCGGCGGCTAACGCGCCGGAGGCGCGCCCCGCGCCGCAGGTGCGCCTCGCTCTCACGTTAGACCTCGGCGCCAGCGGCGCGCAGCGTATTACGTAGCAGCATCGCGACCGTCACGGGGCCGACCCCGCCGGGCACGGGCGTCAGGTAGCCGGCGACCTCGTTGGCGGAGTCGAAGTCGACGTCGCCCACAATCTTGCCGTCGGGGCCCTGGTTGATCCCGACGTCGATGACGCAGGCGCCGGGCTTGAGCATGTCGCCGTGCACGAGACCGGCCTTGCCGACCGCGACGACCACGATGTCGGCGCGACGGGTGTGCTCGAGGAGGTTCTTGGTGCCGATGTGGCACACCGTGACCGTCGAGAGGTGGTGCAGCAGCAGCACGGCGATGGGCTTACCGACGATCTCGCTGTGGCCGACGACGACGGTCTCGGCGCCGCGGAGGTCCATGCCGGTCTCGACGATCAGCTGCTGCGCCGCCGCCGCGGTGCATGGGGGCAGCAGCGGCTCCTTGTAGAGGATCGCGCCCATGTTCGCTGGGTGCATGCCCTCGACGTCCTTGCCGGGGTCGATGGCCATCTGCACCGCGCGCGGGTCTACGCCGGCCGGCAGCGGGCGCTGCACCAGTATGCCGGTGACGTCCTCGCGCGCGTTCAGCTCGCTGATCAAGGCAAGCAAGCTCTGCTCGTCGGTCGCGACCGGCAGGTTGATGACCTCCATGTCGATCCCGACCTCAGCCGCAGCGCGCTGCTGGTTGCGGACATAGACGGCCGCGGCTGGGTTCTGCCCGATCTCCAGGGAGATCAAGCGGACGGGCCTGGCGCCTAAGTGGTCGCGCGCTTCGCGCAGGCCATCGCGGATGCGCTTGGCTACCTGGCGGCCGTCGAGGAGTTGGGCAGGCACGGTTTGGGGTCTCCTGGTGGGGGGTCGTGGCGCAGAGACTAACGGAGCCGCGCTCCACGCCCAACGCCCTGACGCCAGGGGGTCTTGTCGGGGCTCGTGGTTCCAGGGAGGTTGGGTTCGTTGGGCGCTGCGCCGGACGCCGCCGTCCGCGGACGCAAGGGGAGGTGCAAGGTGCCCCTCAGGGTCGGTAGGATGGGAGCAACCGTCGACCCCCCTCAACACGCGATGCGTAACCTGACCATCCTCCTGCTCTCCGCCCTCTTCTCTCTCGCGACCACCGCGCGCGCGCAGGAGATGACCCGCGACGACTTCCTCAAGACCTGGAAGCAGGGCGTCGAACTCGAAGACGAGAAGGTCATGGACCGTGCCGTCAAGCGCGGCTCGCGCCACGTCATCCAATACTACGAGGGCCTAGCGTTCCAGGCGCGCAACGGCGACGACGACGCCGCGGAGCTGCAGTGCGAGCAGTTGAACGCGTCTTGGCAGCGGTGCTTCGGCAACGTCACGACGCTCGAGAAGCTCAGCCGCTGGACCGACGGCGCGACGAACGAGCTCTACAACAAGCTGCAGCAGATCCGCGGCACGTCGGGCAAGCTCTGGAACGACTACAGCGCCTCGGTCGCGACCGGCACGATCAAGAAGGACTACCAGTCGTGCATGGAGGACTACCAGAAGCTCGCGCGGGCGGCGGAGAGCATCGGGCACTACTACGAGGCGAGCGAGCTCTGGGGGCTGGCCAGCGTGATCGGGAGCAAGATGCCCGAGAAGACCATCGAGGATCGAGAGGCGGTCGTCTTCGCGATCGAGCAGCAGCTGCTCAACCGCGACAACTGGGGCTACACCTTCGACACGCACTACGCGCGCAACAAGGGCTTCGTCGAGTCCGAGCTCGCCGCGATCAAGGAGGACCAAGCCAAGGCTGACAAGCGTAAGGACGAAGGCTACGGCGCCGACACGAAGGGCGTTGACGCGCTGGTGATGCCGAACGTCGCCCCGAGGTCGTTCGCGCTCAAGTTCACGCCGCTCAAGGACTGGTCCAAAGACCTCGACTACGGCCCGCGCGGCGGCCCCGTGCCGCCGTTCTGGTGGCTCGACTCGCTCGAGGGGAACGGCTCCAGCAAGCAGATGGGGTGGTTCACGACGCAGCCGATGTACCTGCTGCGGCGCGGCACCAACAAGTTCGCCGTGCACTACAAGCCGACGGACGAGAAGGCGGCCAGCGAGGTCAGCGCGTCGTCGCGCGCCAAGCCCAGCACCTTCTATCTGGACGCCGAGAAGAAGCGCCCCTACGCGATGTTCTTCTGGCTCGGGACAGACCAAGAGGCGACGGGCGTCACCAAGCTCAACTACGCGCCGCAAGGCAAGTTCGTCAACCTCTACTACCGCAGCGCGTCGAGCTGGAAGGCGCAGGTCGACAAGGAGTCGATCGTCTACTACGACGACGACGCGTCCGGCGCGCCCGGGAACAGCGAGCCGTTCAAGGGCGAGCTGCGCTCCCACTTGGTGGGTGACGCGGAGGGCCAGGGGGTGATCGTTCCTTTGCTCGACTCGATGAAGGTCGGCAAGCAGAAGCGCGCGCCGTTCTCTAGCTTCGTCAAGCTGGCGAGCGGCTGGCACTACCAGGAGATCGCGTCGGGCGCTGACGTCGCGATCCGGCCGCTCAACCCCGAGTACGTCAAGACCGGGAGCGTCAAGCTCGCGTGGCAGGGCTCCAAGGGCGCGCGGCCTGATCAGCTCGTGATCCAAGGCAGGGGCGACTTTGCTGGCGCGATCTTCGACGTCGCGAGCGGGAAGCCCGTCGAGGTCCCCGCCGGAGAATACCGCGTCATCTGGGGCCGGATCGTCAACGGGAAGGGCGCCCGGCTGCAGACCGCCCAGCTCTACCCCAGCGAGGACAGCGAGTCCTTCCTGGTCAAGGACGGCGAGACCTTCGAGTTGTCGATGGGCGAGCCCTTCGTGCTCGACTTCAACCGCGAGGGAGACAAGGAGGCGTCGATCGACGCGCTGTCCATCTGCGTCAAGGAGAAGACGGGTTGCCGGATTATCGGGGTCCACGGCACCTCGCTGGAGTGCGACGCGTTGGCGTCAAAGAGCGGCACCTCGAAGGGCGCCAAGGCGGTGGGGGCCTTCCAGCCGTTCACCAACGACCAGCTGATCGTGAAGGCGACGGAGCAATACCGAAACCTCGGCTTCCTGGTCGCGTGCGCGCCGATGCCCAAGGGCTATCGCGAGGGCCCGATGGTGCTCAAGGTTAGCCTCCCGCAGGACGGGATGAAGCTCGGCCTCGCCGTCAAGA
>JAYYEE010000424.1:0-17269 GCA_036160175.1 Planctomycetota bacterium | reverse complement strand
CCTCGTCGAGGTCGAGGAGCTGCTCCGGGGCCGCCGCGAGCGCCTCGAGCCACCGCAGGTAGCGCTCAGCACCCTCTGTCGTGTCGGCGTCGTCTCCAGACATCGCTCACTCGGCGACCACGGCCATCGCCGCCGCCTGCTCCTCCATCTTCTCGACCATGCGGAACTGCACGCGCGCGCGGTCGAGGTTGTGCCCAGACCGATGCACCTTGAAGTAGACGTCGCCCGCGAGGTGGTCTGCGAGGAAGCGCAGCCCGATGGTGTAGGTGACCAGCCTCGCAGCGAACGGCATCAACTCGATCTCAGCGGCTGACAGCGCGCCGCGCGTCCCTTCGAGGTAGCCGTTCACGAGCTGCCGGTATAGCGAGAGGTCGGTGCCGACTTTTTCGCGGTCCTGCTCGTCTTCTGCGGAGGTCGCTGCGGTGAACCGGACGAGGTCGCCGAAGTCGTAGAGCGAGTACCCAGGCATGCACGTGTCCAAGTCCACGATGCACAACGCCCGATCCGTGTCATTACAGAACAAGACGTTGTTGAGCTTGGTGTCGCCGTGCACGGTGCGGACCGGCAGCTCCCCGCGCTCGATCATGTCTTGGATGACGAAGGCCATGTCGCGGCGCGTCTGCGCGAAGCGGATCTCTGCGACGCAGTCTTTCGCGCGGTTTCTCGGATCCTCAGCCAAGGCGTCCTCAAACTGCTGCAAGCGGTGCGGCGTGCTGAAGAACTTCGGCAGCGTCTCGCGCAAGTGGCTGGCGTCGAGGTCCGCGAGCTGCGATGTAAACCAGCCGAAGGCGCGCGCCGCCTCAAACGCTTGCTCAGGTCGACTACACTGATCGCGGCTCGAGGTGTTCTCGATGAACGTGTAGGTCCGCCACTGCCCGCTGTCCGTGACGAGGTAGCCGCGATCCTCGCGCGTCGGCACGAGGTCCAGCACGCGAAAGCCGTCCAGCGTGCTCTTGCCGTCCATCTTGCGGCGCAGGTGCCTGCTGACCGTCTCGATGTTGTGCATGACCGCCGGGATGTCCTGAAACACCTTGTCGTTCATGCGCTGGTGCAGGAAGCGCTTGCGCGCGCCACCGTGGATCCAGGTAGAGACGAACGTGTCGTGGATATGTCCGCGCTGCAACGGCGCCACACCGACGAGGTTGCCGTCGATGGCGAAGTCATGCACCGCAGCTTGAAGCTGCTCTCTGCCCACCGTTCGCTCTCTCACCGCAGCGGCGCCCCGCTGTTGACGTGAAAGTGCAGGTGCTTGCTGTCTTGATACTCACCGAGGTTCGTCAGCACGCGCGCCTTGCCGTGCTCCGCCTCGACCTTCGCGGCGACCTCGCGCACGACGTCTAGCAGCGCGTGCAGCAGCGGCAGATCACCCTGTCCGAGGTCGGTCAAGGACGGGACGTGGAGCTTCGGGATCACGACGATGTGCACCGGCCAGTGCGGCCGGGTGTGGTGGTAAGCGAGGACGTCCGCTGTCTCTGCGTCGACGTCCACGGCGGTTCGCCCGCTGAGGACTTCGTCGCAGTAGAAATCGGAGGTCATCCGCGTCCATCGAAGGGCGCGACGCCTCCGAGCGCAAGCGGCGCCTTGCCACCAGCTTCCGGGTCAGCGGAAGGGCCTCCGACGAGACGCTTGGCATCGACGCGGCGCGACCGCTTCAATGACGCCGTGCAAACGCGCTCCCTGACGGCTGTCTTGATCCTCACGCTCCTCGTCGCGTGTCAGTCCCGCCCCTCACGCCGCGAGCTCGGCGAAGTAGCGCGCCGCTCCCCCACGCTCGACGCGCTGGTCGAGCCCAGCGCGCGCTTCGAGGTGCTCGCGGAGGGCTTCGAATGGTCCGAAGGCCCGCTCTGGATCCCCGAGGACGGCGGCTACGTCATCTTCTCAGACATCCCGCCCAACCGCGTCATGAAGTGGCAGCGAGGACGAGGCCTGTCTGTCTACCTCGAGCAGAGCGGCTACCTCGGCCCGACCCCGCGGCCGGGCCACATCGCGCCCGACGAACCAGGCTCCAACGGCCTCCTGCTCGACCCCAGCGGCCGCCTCGTCCTGTGCCAACACGGCGCGCGCCAGGTCGGTCGCATGACGGCGCCGCTCAGCGCGCCCGCGCCGCGCTACGAGGCGGTCGCCGACGCGTTCGGCGGCAAGCGCTTTAACAGCCCCAACGACGCCGCCTACCACCGCAACGGCGACCTCTACTTCACCGACCCGCCCTACGGGCTGACGCGCAAGATGCAGGACCCCGAGAAGGACCTGCCGTTCCAGGGTGTCTACCGCTGCGGCAAGGACGGCGAGGTGACGTTGCTGACCAAGGACCTGTCTCGGCCTAACGGCGTCGCGTTCTCGCCAGACTACCGCACGCTCTACGTCGCCAACTCTGACCCGAAGCGCGCTGTCTGGATGGCGTTCCCGATGCGGGCCGACGGCACGCTCGGCCAGGGCAGGGTGCTGTTCGACGCGACCCCGCTCGTCGGCAGCCTGAAGGGTCTGCCGGACGGCCTCAAGGTGGACCAACTCGGCAACCTGTTCGCGACCGGACCCGGCGGCGTGCTGGTGCTGACTCCGAGCGGTGAGCACCTCGGGACGCTGCGCACTGGCGAGGCGACAAGCAACTGCGCGTTTGGAGAGGACGGCCGCTCGCTGTTCGTCACCGCCGATCGCTACTTGCTCAGGATCCGGTTGGAGACGACCGGGTTCGGCTTCTGACGAGGACCGTGCTCGCGCGCGCACCGCGCCGCGCCTACCCTTCTGACCGCCCACTCAACCCCCCGGAGGCTCTCCGTGCCTGTCAGTGAATCGCCCTACTGGAACCCGAAGACCGAGACTCTGCCCAAGGATCAACTGCGCGCGCTGCAGCTGACCAAGCTGCAGCGGCTCGTCGACCGCGCTTGGAACACCTCGCCCTTCCACCGCCGCCTCTACGAGCAGGCTGGCGTCCAGCCGGGACAGATCAAGACCCTCGACGACATCCGGCGCCTCCCGTTCATGACGCGCGAAGACTGGATGGCGTGCCAAGCGGAGCAGCCGCTGTTCGGCGACATGATCACGCGCCCCGAAGAGGACGCGATCCGCTACCACCTCACCTCCGGCACGTCCGGCCGTCAGCCGCTGCGCGTGCTCGACGGCCGCAAGGACTGGTCGTGGATCGCCGACATGTGGTGCTACGGCTTCTGGGGCTTCGGCATTCGCCCGACAGACAAGGTGTTCTTCGCGTTCAGCTACGGCTCGTTCATCGGCTTCTGGGGCGCTCACTACTGCACCGAGAAGATGGGCGCGCTGACGCTGGCGTCCGGCAACATGACCACCGAGCAACGGGTCAAACAGATCGTCGAGATGGGCGTGACCGTCGTGTGCGCGACGCCGACCTACGCGCTGCGCATGGGCCAGGCCGCCGAGAAGATGGGGATCGACCTCAAGAAGGACGGCAAGGTCCGCCGCGTCATCGTCTCTGGTGAGCCCGCCGGCTCGATCCCCGCGGTCAAAGAGATGATCGAGGACATGTGGGGCGGCAAGTGCGGCGACACGGCCGGCATGACCGAGATCGGCACGATCATGATCTTCGAGTGTGACCATCAGCCAGGCGGCCCGCACATCATCGAGGACCACTTCATCGAAGAAGTGCTCGACCCTGACAGCGGCGAGCCGCTGCCTTACGGCGAGCGCGGCGAGCGCGTCGTGACGTCCTTCGGCCGCGGCTTCATCCCGCTGGTCCGATACAAGACGAAGGATCTTGTCTGCAAGATCCCGCACACGGCGTGCGGCTGCGGCCGCACGGGCGACATCTACGAGGGCGGCATCCTCGGCCGCGTCGACGACATGAAGCTGATCCGCGGCACGAACGTTTACCCGCGCGCCGTCGAGGCGGTCGTGCGCGAGCACAGCGAGGTCGAGGAGTTCCAGATCATCATCTCGCGGCGCGACGACGTGCAGGACGAGATCACCGTCAAGGTCGAGCTCAAGCCTGATCAGAAAGACGTCTGGCCGCGCTTGCAGGCGCAGCTCGGCAAGGACCTCGCCGACGCGCACGAGGGCCTGCGCTTCAACGTCGAGCTCGCCGCGCAAGGCGAGCTGCCCCGCTTCGAGCTGAAGGCCAAGCGCCTCCAGGACCTCCGCCCGCAGTACTGAGGAGCAAGCACGATGACCGACACGACCAAAGACCTCCTCGGCAACGACCTCACCGCAGACGAGCAGGAGCTCGTCGAACTCTACAGCAGGCTCAAGACGCTGAGCGCTCGCGACGACCTGCCGCCGGTTGCCACCGCCAACGTCAAGCAGGCCATGGTGCTGCTCTGGAACGCCTGCAACGACCTCGCGCTGCTGCACGAGGAGCCCGGTTGCGACTAGGCGTCTGCCGGCGCGTCAGCAGGCCAGCGGCAGCATGCCTCGTCGCGTCGCTGGGCGCCTGCACCGACGCGGTCACGCCGACGATGACCGACCTCGTCGACGGCGCGCCGCTAGCCGTCGCACCTTACGGACCGCAGGTCGTCGTCGCCGACCTGCTCCCCTACGACGAGGAGCTCCGGGGGATCAGCGGCCTCGTGGCGTCGCGCACCCACGCCGACACCCTCTGGGCGATCTCCGACACCGCGACCCAGCTGTTCGCGATCCGCCTGCGAGACGACGGCGTCGAGGTGCGCAGCACCCGCGTACGCGGCGTGGACCGCTTCGACTGGGAGGACCTCGCGTGGTTCGAGGAAGACGGCGACTCGTTCTTGATGATCGCCGACGTCGGCACCAACCGGCCTGCGTCCGCCGCGCGGACCCGTGGCGGCGAGCAAGTCGGGAAGCTGCACGTCGTCGCCGAACCGCGCCCCGGCGAAAAGAAGGTCAAGGTGCAGCGCACCGTCACCTTCACGCTGCCGTGCGAGCCGATCCGCGACCTCGAGGCGGTCGCCGTGGACACCGCGCGCCGTGAGATCCTGCTCGTGGAGAAGCGCGCCGCGGTCAAGCGGCTGCTGGTGCTCGACCTCGACCAGGACCACCACGAGCCAACCTCAGCGGACTGGACCGAGATCTCGCTACCCGAGCTGCACCACCACGAGCAGCAGCCTGCGACCGCGCCGTCTGCGCTGCTCTACCAGACAAGCTGGCGACGCAACCCGACCGCGCTCGACTGTCTCGGCCGCCGCGCGGTGCTGCTCACCAACCGGCACGCCTATGTCTACGAGCGCGACGTCGGCGCGAGCTGGACGCAAGCGCTCGCGACCGCGCCACGACAGCTGCAGATCCCGTTCACGCTAGAGCTGCCTGGCCGCGCGCCGCAGACGCTGCCGCCGGGCGCATCGACCGTGCTGCCGCAGCGCGAGGCCGCTTGCTTCAGCCGCGGCGGCGCGTCCGTCTTCGTCGCGTCCGAGCAGCGCGGCGCGGCCGATGCGTGGCTGGTGCGCTTCGACCGACGCTAGCGAGCAAGTCGAAGTCGCGCGCAGGGCGCGCCCTGCTAAGCTGCTTGCATGCTACGCCACCTCTCGACCGCGCTGCTCGCGCTCGCGGCGATCTCCTCGGCCTGCGCCAACCAGCAGGGCTCGACCCCACCAAGCGCCGTCAAGCGGCAGCCCAACGTGCTGTTCGTCATGGCTGACGACCTCGGCTACGGCGAGCTCGGCAGCTTCGGCCAGCAGAAGATCCGCACGCCGCGGCTCGACAAGCTCGCCACCGAAGGGATGCGCCTGACGCGCCACTACTGCGGCTCGCCGGTGTGCGCGCCGTCGCGCTGCGTGCTGATGACGGGCAAGCACCCAGGCAAAGCCGCGGTGCGCAACAACAAGGAGCACAAGCCCGAGGGGCAGTGGGCGCTGCCGACCAGCGAGCCGATGATGAGCGAGATGCTGAAGAGCGCCGGCTACACGACCGGCGCGTTCGGCAAGTGGGGCCTCGGCCCGCCGCTGTCGGACGCCGACCCCATCGCGCGCGGCTACGACCGCTTCTTCGGTTACAACTGCCAGCGCCACGCGCACAGCTACTACCCCGACTACCTGTGGAGCGACCGCGAGCGGGTCACGCTCGCCAACGACCCGGCGATCCGCGGTCACGGCAAGCTCAAAGATGAGGAGGACCCGAGCGACCCCGCGAGCTACGCGCGCTTCCGCGGCGAGGACTACGCGCCGGACCACATCCTCGACGCCGCAAAGGACTTCTTGCGCTCGAGCAAGGACCGCCCGTTCTTCCTCTACTACCCGTCGGTCATCCCCCACCTAGCGCTGCACATCCCCGAGGCGGAGTTGGCGCAGTATGAAGGCCAGTTCCCCGAGACGCCGTACCCCGGCGGCAAGGGCTACACGCCGCACTTCAAGCCGAAGGCCGCGTACGCCGCGATGATCACCCGCCTGGACCGCTCCGTCGGCGAGTTGCTGGACCTCCTCGACGAGCTCGGGCTCGCCGAAGACACGATCGTCGTGTTCACCTCGGACAACGGCGCGACCCACAGCCCGATCGGCGGCACCGACGTCGACTTCTTCGAGTCGTGCGGCGGCCTCCGGGGCCGTAAGGGCTCGATGTACGAGGGCGGCATCCGCGTGCCCGGCATCGTGCGCTGGCCGGGCCACGTCGCGGCCGGCAGCAGCAGCGACCGCGTCACCGGCTTCGAGGACTGGATGCCGACGCTCGCCGAGCTGTGCGGCGGCGAGGTCCCCGACGGCTGCAACGGCGTCAGCTTCGCCGCGACGCTGACGGGCGCCGACCAGGGCGCGCGCGACTTCCTCTACCGCGAGTTCGCCGGCTATCGCGGCTGGCAAGCCCTCTGGCAGGGTGACTACAAGCTCGTCAGGAGCAACATGCAGAAGGAGCCTAAGACCGAGCTCTTCGATCTCAGCAAGGACCCCACCGAGCAACGAGACCTCGCCGGCGAGATGCCTGAGCGGGTCGCCGCAATGATGGCCACGGCGATGCGCGAGCACACGCCGTCAGAGACCTTCCCGCTGCGCGCAATCGACGAGCGCTGACCGCATCTGATTAGGCCGCAGCGGCGAACGGTTCCTCTCCCATGCACCCGACCAAGCCCACGGCCAAGAACGTGCTCGGCACCGCGCTGAAGACGTGCGGCACAGACCCGATGACCGGGTTCTTCCGCGACGGCTGCTGCAACACCTCCGACGACGACCAGGGCATCCACACCGTTTGCTCTGAGGTCACCGAGGACTTCCTGCATTTCTCGAAGGAGGCAGGCAACGACCTGTCGACGCCGCGCCCCGAGTATGGCTTCCAAGGGCTCAAGCCCGGCGACCGCTGGTGCCTCTGCGCCGCGAGGTGGGCGGAGGCCGCGGACGCGGGCATGGCGCCGCGCGTGGTGTTGGAGGCGACGCACGCTCGCACGCTTGACCTCGTCCCGCTGGCGCAGCTGCAGCGCTTCGCGATCCCCGGCTAATCAGAGGCTCCAGAGGAACACCATGCCCTGGAAGACGATCGGTTTGGCTGTCTTGATCTCCGTCGCAGTCGCCGCGCTGCGATTCTTCGGCCAGGTCCAGGGATGGATCACCACGTCCTCAGGCGGCGGCCTACACCCGGTGGGCGTCGTGTGGCTGCCGTTCTTGTTCGGCCCCGTGTTCGCGTCGCGCCTCGCCCGCAGCGGGTCTGCGCCGCGCATGCGCCGCTCGTCCGCCATCGGCGTCGTCGGCCTGCTCCTCATCGTCGGGGTCGTCACCTGGCAGTTCGCGCCCATCGCAAACCTCCCGGGCAGCGACCCCGCGGCGAAGGAGGCGACCAACAAGGCGTTGTTCGCGTCTTTTATCGCCACGCTCTTGGTGTTCGCGGTGCACGCAGCCGCGTGGTGGCGGCTAGCGCTGACCATGATCTGCTACGCAGTCCCCGTGCGCTTGGTGGTCATCGCGCTGACCGCGATCGCCAAACAGAACGACTACGACACGCACTACACGAAGTTCGGACCTTCGGGCGAGCAGTTCGACCTCGCCACCACGTTGACCACCGCGTCGATCGCGCAGCTCGGCTTCTGGGTGCCGTTCGCGGTGGTGTGCGGGTTCGCGACGGGCAGCTTCTTCGGCCCCAAGTCGAACTCTCAGGCGTGATCGAGTGACCGCAGCTCGCAGGCCTCGTAGACGGGGCCTTCGATGCAGGTCTTGGAGTACGGCCACCCGCCGAAGCGGTCGCCCTGCACCTCGACTGTGCAGCCGTTGCAGACGCCGTAGCCGCACGCCATGTAGGTCTCGAGGCTGAGGAAGCACCGCAGCCCGCGCCGCTCGCAGAGCGCGGCGACTGCCTCCATCATCGGGTCTGGCCCGCAGCAAAACACGGTCTCCCCTTCCTTCACCACGCCCTTGCTCAGAAGGTCCTCGAGCAGCGCCGTGACCAGCCCGTGGTAGCCGAAGCTGCCGTCATCGGTAGACGCGTGCACGTCGGAGATCTCTTGGAAGTCCTCGATGCCGGACAGCGCGTCGCGGTTGCGACCGCCGAACAACAGTCGCATGCGCTTGCCCTGCCGCTGCTGCGCCTGCGCCAGCACCAAGAAGGGCGCGAGCCCGACGCCGCCAGCGACGCAGACAGGGTCCGCGACGTCATCGGGGAACGCGTTGCCGAGCGGTCCCGTGACGATCATCTTCTCGCCCGGGCGCAGGTCGCAGATCGCGCGCGTGCCGTCGCCGATCGGCTTGACCAAGAAGCTCGCCCAAGAGCCGTCGTCCGCCCGCTCGTAGATCGAGAACGGCCGCGGCAGCAGCACGGGCCAGCGCTGCTCGGTGCGCAGCATGAAGAACTGCCCGGCTCCTGCTTCAGGGACCGGGCCGTCGACTTCAACCGCGTACGAGCCGCCACCTAGGTCGCGGAGCTGCCTGACTGTGTGCGCGCGAGACTGCATGCCGGCCCGCAAGATAGCGCGCTGCGGCTCAGGTTCCCACCGCTGGCTGCGGCACCTGGACCGCCGGCTCCGCGTCGCGCCCTCGCTCGAGCAAGATCGTTTTGTCACAGGCGGCCGCCCGCAGGGTCACGACCGGGATCTCCGGCGCGGCGTCGATTCGAACCGGCACCAGCGTCACGCCGACGCCGCGACTGACGTAGAGTCTGCTATTTCCTTCGCCGAACCAGCCGCGCTCATAGCCGAGGCGGCTGTGATTCAGCGGCGCTCTTCCGGCGACGCGGATCTGGCCGCCGTGCGTGTGGCCAGACAGCTGCAGGTCCACATCGGCGCCCGCAGCCTGCGCGAAGAAGTCGGGGTGGTGACTCACGAGCAAGGTCGTCTCACCGTCACGACGGCCCGCCAGCGCGGCGCGCAGGTCCGGGGCCCCCTCGGTCATGTCGTCGACCCCGCAGAGCCACAGCGACTCGCCTCCGTGCCAAATACGGAGCCCCTGGTTGTCGAGCACCTTCACCCCGTGGTCCTCGAGGAACGCGCGCCATTGCCTGATGTCCGGGCCGAAATAGTGATCGTGGTTCCCAGACACGGCATACGCGCCGTAGCGCGGCCGCAGCCGCCGGAGCCCCTCTCGAAACAGCAGGATCTCGCGCGCGCGGGTGTTGATCAGGTCGCCGCCGAACAGCACCAGATCAGGATCCTGCGCCTGCACTTGGTCAAAGATGGCCGCGAGTTCGCGCTCGCCTAAGAAGCTGCCCGCGTGGACGTCCGTCACGAACGCGATCCGCAGTCCGTCGAGCCCAGCGCAACCGCTGCGCAGCGGCAGGTCGAGCTCGGGCATCTCGAGGCGCTCAAGGACCCTCCGGTGCATCGCCCGGGCGAACGGCAAGCGATCTAGGCCGCGGTTGAGGGCGCCCAACGCCACAGACAGCACGCGCTGCGCGAGCCTGCGCGCGCGTGACGACGCCAGAGCGGTCACTTGCCGTCCTCCGCTGGGGAGTCCTGCGCGCCGAGCAGGGCGGCAGCCTGCGCCACCCACTCGCGTCGCGCCTGCGACGATCCGCCCGCGTCAGCTAGGTAGGACCGCGCGACCGGCGTGAACAAGTGCGGCGGGAGCTCCGTCGCGCGCGCCTGGAAGCGCTCCCAGGCGCGGCTCAGCACCTCGCGATCATCGCGCTCCATCGCCGCCTCGACGTCGCGGACGAGGTCGTCCTCGCGTCCCGGCCGCGCGACTAGCGCGCGCGCGGCGCGGTCAAAGCGGCGCGACATCGTCTGGTCTCGCCCTCGCGACGCGTAGTAGGAGAGCGCCGACAAGGCGCTCAGGCGCTCGCTGACTGGCAAGCCGACCCCGTCCGAGAGGTAGGCCTCCAGCACGGTCACGGCGGCCGCCCAGTCTTGCTGTTCGGCAGCGTGCAGCGCTTCCCCCCACGGCTGGTAGCTTGTCGGCAACGTCATCCGCACGGCCGCCTGCTCGGCGGGGAGCAGCGAAACAACGAGGAGCGCCGCCACATTCAGCGCCAACAGCGCGCGCAAGACCCGCTCTCGCGCGCGGCCGGCCCGCGCCGGCGGGCGGGCTCGCAGCGCTTCGTCGACCTGCGCGAGCGCGCGCTGACCTGCGCGCAACGCGGCCTCGGCTTCCTTCACCGCCGCGTGACCACGATCTCCCGCTGGCGGAGCGGTGTCTGCCATCAAGCGGCTGATGCGATGCCCGGTGTCCTGCGGCGTGTCGGCCTCAGGTCCCGGCGGCGCTAGGTCATGACTCTCTCGGTCCTTCACGGCTGGCTCCAATGGTCAAGGGGCGCCGCTGATGGCGCGGCGCCTCGTGGAATGCCGACGCAGCGGCGGTCCAAGCGGATGCGCTCACGCAACCACGCTGGCTTGCTGCGGTCGCTGGCCAAGGTCGTAGAGGCGGATCTTGTTGTAGAGCGTCGTGCGGTTGATCCCGAGGATCGACGCCGCGCGGCTGATGTTCCAATCCGTGTCTTCCAAGACCTTCGCGACGAGCTGCGCTTCGAGCGCGCGGATCGAGCGGTCACCGCCGCTCAGCACCAACGGCGCGCGGTCGATCTTGTCACGGCCATCCGGCATGCCGCCGGTGAACTTCGGGAGGTGCGCCTCATCGATCATGCCGCTCGTGCAGGCGATGCAAGCGTGCTCCACGGCGTTGCGGAGCTCGCGCACGTTGCCCGGCCAGAAGTGCTCCGTCAGCGTCTCGAGGGCCTCTTCCGTAAAGCCGGAGAGCTGCTTACCCATGTGGCGGCCGATCTGATCCAAGAAGCAGTGGGCCAACAGCGGCACGTCTTCGGCGCGCTCGCGGAGCTCCGGCACGTGCACCGCGCTCACGTCCAGGCGGTAGAAGAGGTCTTCACGGAAGGCCCCTTCTCGGACCATCTGCCGCAGGTCACGGCTTGAGCTCGCGATGACTCGCACATCCGCGGGAAGATCTTTGGCGCCGCCGACGCGGCGGTAAGCACGCTCGTGCAACACGCGGAGGAGCCGCGCCTGCAGATTCGGCGCCATCGCGCCGACCTCGTCGAGGAACAACGTGCCGCCCGATGCAGCGGTGAACAGCCCTTGCTTGCCGTCGCTGCTTGAACCTGCAAAGGCGCCGGGCTCATGCCCGAACAGCTCGGCCTCGAGGGCCGCCTCGGTCCAGGACGCGCAGTTCACAGTGACGAACGGGCCGTCACGTCGGGCGCTGCGCGCGTGCATGCACCGCGCGACGAGCTCCTTGCCGACGCCGCGCTGGCCGGTGACCAGCACCGCCGTATCGGGCACCTGCGCGAGCTGGTCGACCCGCGCCTGAACGTCGCGGATCTCCGACGACAAGCCAACGAGCTCTGTCGACGTGAGCTGGCGGACCCGGTCGCGGGCCCAGAACAGCTCGCTCTGCAGTTGACGCAGCTCCAGCACGCGGCGCACGGTAGCCAGCACGCGGTCCCCGGTGAGCGGCTTCTCGAGCACGTCGCACGCGCCCTGCTGCATGGCCGTGACGGCTTGCGGGTCGACGCCGTAGCCGCGCATGAGCAGGACGTCGGGCGCTGGCGTGACCGCGCGCAGCTGATGAAGGGCGGCTCCTTGCTCGGCGCCAGGCAAGTTCGCGTCCAGGAAGACGACGTCAAAGCCCCGCGACTCGATCCGGCGCTGCGCCTCGGCGAGGTCGCTGACCGCCTCGACGTGCATCGCCTCGCTACGCAGCTGCGCGCTGAGGTCGTCGCGCACGCACCGCTCGTCGTCGATGATCAGAACGCGTGGAAGTCCGGGGAAGCTGAGGTTCTTCATGTGCCGACCTGTGTCCTTTTTTTCGCCAGACGTAGGACCGCCAAGCGGGGGGAGTCGTGGATTGCCTTGCCACCGGCTCTTTCGGCAGGTCCAGCGTCGAACTTTTGGTCAGGCCGTCGAAATCGCTGCATTTTTCACCTGTCCGGCGACGCCTGATTCAAGGAATCGACACCTCCCGCGCCTAGGCGTGGCCCCGACAGCGTCTCGAACCGAGCCACCTAGGCCGTGGTTGGCGCCGCCCCTCACCTCCGCGATGATGCACGCTCCCCGCCCGCACCAAGCATGACCTCGCACCCACGACTGGACGACGAGCTACGCCGACGCACCCGCTTCGGCCGCCTCGTGCACGTCGCGTCGTGCGCTTCGACTCAGGACCTCGCCGCGGAACAGGACCTCGCGGATCCGACGGACCTGATCGTATGGGCCGACCACCAGACGCGCGGCCGCGGCCGCCAAAGCCGCGCCTGGGACGACGCCGGCGACCTCGACCTCGCGGTCACGTTTCGGGTCTGTGCAGACTTGCCGAACCCTGTCGCCCTCCCCGCCGCACTCCCCATCGCTGTGCTGAGCGCGTGCGAGCCGCTGATCGGAAGACCGCTACGAATCAAGTGGCCGAACGACGTCTACGCAGGTAGCCAGAAGCTCTCCGGCGTGCTGGTCGATCGTGACAGCGCGCGTCCTGAGATCTACCGGATCGGCGTCGGGGTCAACGTCAACCGCGTCCACTTTCCGCCGGAACTCAACGGCAAGGCCACGTCGTTGCGCCTGCTGGCAGGTCGTGAGCTCGATCGGTCGGCCGCGCTGCTGGCGCTGGCTGAGTCTGTCGACGCGATGCTCGACGCCATCTCTGCTGGCGGCGACGACCGCGCGCACCTCGCCTCCTTCCGCGAGCGGCTCGGGCTGATGCACCGCGAAGTGACGGTCACTGCGGGGCGGACCATCAGCGGCAGACTCACGGACATCGACTTTGATCGACTGGTGCTCGACGACGACCATCCCGTCCCGCTCGCGATCGTGACGGCCCTCTCGGCGAAGGCGCTCTAGCGGTCACGCCGCTTTGAACGCCGCCAAGAGCCGCGCCTCAAACTCGGGCAGCTTGCGCGGCGGCGGTCCACTCAGCAGCTCCCCCACTAGCTTCTGGTCGCCACGCTCTGCCCGCAGCAGCGGCAGCCCCTTGCACTGCAACCACGCGTTCATCCCCAGCCACGCGATGACCACGTTGAAGTCTGGGAAGGGCGCGATGCGCGCGAAGCGCCAGAAGAGCCGGAAGCCCTGGCGAACCGGGTGCATGCCGTTGAAAACGATCGGTGCGTCGCGGTAGCAGCGCTTGCTGTCGAAGGAGTCGAGCAGGAGACGCAGCTCCGCAGACGTCGGGTAATCGACGTAGAGCTGAGCATCCCAGGGCGGGCCCCGTCGGAGTTCGTTGTTGCGGAAGCGCGGCAGCTCTGCGGTCAACGTGCGGAACAAATCGACCAAGAACCAACCATCTGGAGGGAGGCACTGTGACGCCCGCTCACGGATCATCTTCAGGCACGCGCCGAGGCCGCGGAGCAGGCGGTACTCCTGCGTCAGGGTTGAGACGTCGCTCTCACGGCCTGCCAGCGCGTCTGACGCGTCCTCATCGTCGATCGCGAAGCCTCGAAGCCGCAGGACCGACGCCAAGAACTCACCGTCGTTGGGCGCCGAGCGACGCATCCCATCGAGCGCGCGCTGCGCCCCAGCGATCAAGTCGTCCTCGACGCGTGCGCCGACGAGACGGCTCGCCAAGGCGAGATCGATGCGCTCGACCATCGAAACGTCCTGGTTCTCTTGCTGGTCTGTCACGCCTCTTCTTTTTCGGCATGATGTGGTCCACGAATGGACTCCTCCTCAAACTCTGGCGCGCAGCGAACCGAAGCCGCGGTAACACCGACGCGACCGCGCAAGGCGACCCGGCGCGTGTGGATGGCGCTCGCGGCCGTGATGGCCCTGGTCCTGCTCGCGCCAACGATCCTGTCGATGGGCGCCTTGCGCAGCTTCGTCGAAGGGCAGCTCTCCGAGCGACTCCGCGGCGACGCGACCGTCGAAGACGTCTCCTTCGGGTGGCTCACGGGGCTCGAGGTTCAGGGGCTGCGCGTCGAGAACCCGCCTGGCTTCTCAATGGAGCGGCCAGCTGTCACCCTGCAGAGCCTCAACGCAGACGTCGCGCTCGGCGCCTTGGTCTTTGGCGAGCTGGACGCGTCCGGAGAGCTCGTCGGGCTCGCGGTCCACGTCGAGCAACGCGAAGACGGCGCGACCAACCTCCAGCGACTCGCAGCCGCGGAAGCTCCACCACAGGTGGCCAGCGCGGCGCCGGACGCCCCCGACGAGGACGGGGCCGCCGCAGAGCGCCCCCAGTTCGCGCTCGATGTCCGCCTCCGCGACGGCGCCGTCACGATCCGGCGCGAGGGCGAGCTGCTCGAGACCCTGACGGACTTCGCGTGCGCCGCGCGGAGCGCCTCGGGCTCGGACGACGTCCAGATCGAGGCCAGCGGGAAGCTCCGCGCCGGCGACTTCGCGGCGCAGCTGCGGCTCGACCCTCGCGCGGAGACCACCGACGCGAGCCTCGTCGCGCATGGCCTCGACCTCGCCGCCTGGCGACCGCTCCTGGACTCGCTGATGCCTGGTCAGTGGACCGCCTTGTCCGGCAAGGTCGACGGTGAAGTCCGCGCGAAGCTCCACCGCGGCGACCAAGTCGAGGTCGACGGAGAGCTCGTCGTCGACGGGCCGCACCTCGCCGGCCCCGTCGTCCAAGGCATGGACCTCCGCGGCGACCGGTGGACCATCAAACCGACGTTGGCGCTCGGCAGCGCCGCCTCGTCGACGCTCGACGCGAGCGCGCTCGGAGTCGACCTCGAGTGGCTCAAGATCCAGGGCGCGCCAGCGTCGACCGCGGGCCGCGCGGCGCTCCGCTATGACGTCGACGTCGCGGCGCTGGCGGCCTTCGGCGGCCCGATCCCCGCGATGCTGAAGGGTTCCGGCGCCAAGCTCGCCGGCGCGCTGGACCTGCCATCGGAGCAGCTGCCGACGGACCTCGCGGGCTGGGCGCGCGTGATCGCGGCCGACGCCGCGTTCGACGTGACGTCCATGAACGCTGGCGGCTTCGCGCTGCGCGACCTCGGCTTCGCGCTCGATGTGCGTGACGGCCAACTGAAGCTCACGACGAAGCCCGACGCGCGAGTCGACGGCGGCGCGCTGGCGCTAGACGTCGACGTCGACCTCAGCGACTTCGGAGCGTTGCCAGCCAGAGCTGCGATCGTCTGGACGGGCGGCAAGCTCACCGGCGGCGCGACGCAGCAGCTGCGTTACCTCGCGCCCATGCTCGCCGGTCTAGATCGTGAGCTGGCAGACATCGTCGGCCGCGTCGACCTTGAGCTGCGCGTCGCAGGGCCTGCGCAACGCGGCGAACAACAGACTTGGCTCGAGTGGGCGGACGCGTGGAGCGGCGAGGGAGCCCTGCGACTCAACGCGACGACGTTCTCTCCGGCGCGCAGCCTCGCCGGCCTGCTGCAGCCGCTCGGGACGTGGAGCGCCGAGCTGGCGCCGATCGCGCAAGGCGGCAAGCTCAAGATCGACGCGCTCTCGGCGCCGTTCTCGCTCACACGCGGCGCGCTCTCCACTGCGGGCGCGACGTGGCTGGCCTCCGGCAAGGAGATCGGACTGGTCGGCTCCGTCGGCCTCGACGGCGTCATCGATTACGCCCTCGACCTCACGCCGCTGCTGCGTGGGCACCGAGACGGCGAACGGGTCCTCGCGGCCTTCGACAGCGCGCTGCCCGGCGCCACGCTCTCTGGTACGGTCGACGACCCGCAGCTGGGGCTGCCAAAGCTCGGCGACATCGCCACCAAAGCCCTCAAGGACAAGGGGCGCGAGCTGCTCGAGGGCGGCATCCAAAAAGGGCTGGACCGCCTCTTCGGCGGCCGCAAGAAGCGCAAGAGAGATTGAGCTTCGGCCGCTAGCGCTCGCGATAGCGATGGCTCACGGGCATCCGCCGACCGCGCCAACAACGATCGCTGAGCCGCAGCGTCGGCGGATACTGGTACCGCTTCCACTCGCTGTTCTGCACGAGCCGAAACAACCGCTCGACCTCGTCTCGGGCCATGCCTGTCTGCGCGGCGGTCGCCTCGACGGAGCGCTCTTCTTCGACCAAGCTACGCAAGACCGGATCCAGCGCTGCGTAGTCTGGCAAGCTGTCGGTGTCGAGCTGGTCTGGTCGCAGCTCGGCGCTCGGCGGCTTGTCGATCGAGCTCGCCGGGATGCGCTCTCCATCGCGGTTCAGCCATCGCGCCATCGCCCACACCTCGGTCTTCCAGAGGTCGGCGATCGGGGCAAGGGCGCCGTTTGTGTCACCGTAGATGGTGCAGTAACCGACGGCGCACTCGCTCTTGTTGCCCGTCGTCAGCAGCAGCGCGCCGTGCTTATTGGCGTAGGCCATAAGCAGCACGCCGCGCGCCCTCGACTGCACGTTCTCTTCCGCAAGGCCCGGGGCCGTCCCCGCGAAGACCGGCTCGAGCGTCGCGTCGAACGCGTCTTGCAGCGGCGCGATCGGCAGCAAATGGAAGGCGACGCCGAGGTTCTCGGCGAGCGCGCGGGCGTCTTCGACGCTGTGCTCGCTCGAGTAACGCGACGGCATGCCGACGCCGGTCACGCTCTCAGCGCCCAGCGCGTCGACCGCGAGCGTCGCAACCAGCGCGCTGTCGATCCCGCCGGACAAGCCGAGCACGACCTTGGAGAACCCAAACTTCTGCACGTAGGCGCGGATGCCCTGGACGCAAGCGGCGTACTGCATCTGCACGAGCTCGGGTTCGACCAGTTGCGCGTCCCAGGGCGCCGCGGTGTCGACGACCGTCACGTCCTCGGCGAACGCGACCGGCTGGGCGGCGATGCCGTCGGCGGTCGCCGCGAAGGAGCCCCCGTCAAACTGAAGCTCGACGTCGCCGCCGACTTGGTTGACGTAGATCATCGGGACGCCGTGCCGCCGCGCAGCCGCAGTGACCATGCGCGCTCGCAGCGACGTTCGTCCCCGCGCCCATGGGCTCGCGCTCAGGTTCACGACGAGCTGCGCGCCCGCAGCGACGACGCGCTCCACGGGGTCGGTCGCGTAGCTACGGCGGCCGAAGAAGGCCTCATCGTTCCAGCTGTCCTCGCAGACCACGACGCCGACGGTCACGCCGAGGA